>NZ_JBVJPE010000028.1:0-78765 GCF_055582805.1 Streptomyces sp. NPDC107498
CCGCTACGACAAGACCGCCACCATCTACCTCGCCGGACTCCACATCGCCGCCATCTTCATCTGGTCGGCGAGATGATCCGAAGGAAACGGCCTAGGCGCCGTGGTCGGTGTGCAAGACCGCGGCGGCGAGGCTGCCGCGGGCTCGCTCGGCGGCGGCCAAGGCGTCGGTGACGAGTTCGGTGCGCATGTGATCCGCGATCGACCAGCCAGCCGGGTGGCGCGCGGCAAGGACGGTGACGGTGGTCAGGTGGAGGAACTTTCGGCCGGCCAGCGGGAGATAGGTGATACCCCGGCGTACTTCGTGTTCGGTCACTCGCGGTGAAGCCGCGGCCGATCAGGTCCGGGGGCTTCGCTGTGGCCCGGTCCGCGACCGTGGTGCGGTGCCTGCGACACAGTCGTACTCCTGCCAGGCCGGTGCTCTCATCACGCGCGCGATCCGCTTGTGGTTGACGCGCCGGACCGCTTCGCGGAGCTCGGCGGTGATCCTGGGGACGCCACAGGTGCCGTCCGATTCGAGCTGCACCACCCGTATCCGGGCGGCAAGCCGAACGTCGGCCGCCTGCCGTGCGGCCCGGTTCGCGGCCGTCCGTCGCCAGTAGCAGAAACTAGACCGGGCGACGCCGAGGATGCTGCACAGCCGCTTCACGCCGAAGCGGCGCTAATGGTCGGTGACGAACAGGAAGCGGTTCACCAGCGCGTCTCTCTGGCGAAATACTTCGCCGCCTTCCACGGGATCTCGCGCTCCTCCTCCCCCCAGCTCGCGGACCTTCTTGCGCAGAGCGGCGTTCTCCGCCTCCAGCGGCGTGGGCGGTTCGGCCGACGCCTCCGCCCGGCGGCCCCGGGACCGGCTCGCGCCGACCGCCCGGACCCACTTCCGCAACGTCTCCGGGTTGACTCCAGATCAGCGGCGACCGACCTGATCGTCGCCTCGGGCCGCAACTCGTACAACGCGACCGCGTCCGCCTTGAACTCCAGCGGATAGAGCTTCGTGACCACGAGACACCTGTTCTCCTGAACCTCGAGATCCAAGTGTCTCGGGAGTCCAAGAACCGGGGTCGAGCCCCAGCGACTGATATACGGCTTTCTTCGGGGGCTCGACGGTCAGTTGGGAAGCCAGGAACCATGCAGTCCGAGAGGAACCCGAACAGGAACCCGGACACGGGCGATCGGTCCCGCCGTGGGGTCATCCGCGGGAATGATCAAGAACCAGCTGGACCCATCGGTCCGGTCGGTCGCAAAGGTCATCCAGTAGCCGCGTTCGTCGGAGTCCTGCCCCGGCTCGGGGGCGAAGACGGGTTCACCGAGAGAAAGGTCGCCCGACGACCAGACGCGTACGGTACCAGTGACGGTGTCGTACCAGCGCAGGGCGTTGTACTCCCCCGCGAGCAATCCCGCCTGGCCCGTCTCTGAGGCCAGTGCGACGTGCCGGTGCCTCCGGCCGATCCGTCGGTCGTCGACCCGGGGCAGCTCGACACGCGAGTCGTCCAGCTCGGTGCGGATCATTCGGCCCGTCGCCGGATCGATCCGGGCGCGGACCAGGCCGCATCGCACCGGCTCCGCGGCGAAGGTCGAGGGATCGCCGCCTACAGTCAGCCGGCTCCATTGCACGTAGTCGAGGACGACGCGAGCCTCACCGTCCGTAGACTCGTCATACGCGTTGACGGTATGCCACAGCCAGAACGCTTCGTCGGAGGCCCAGACGGGGCGTCCGCCGTCTCTGGGGATCAGGGCCACTCGAGTGCCGCGCTCCGGTCTCCAGGCCAGGAAGGAACCGCCCGTCATGGCAGCCCCGATGTCGATGAAGACCGGCGAGAGAACCAGGACGACATAGCGCTCGGTCAATGCCATGTCGTGGATCATCATGGGCTCGTCGACGCTGTCGATCGGTGTCGGTTTGCGCACGACGGCACCTGTGGGGTCGATGACCGACCACGTGAGGTAGGGAGGCTCCAGCGCGTAGCAGAAGACCACCATCTCCCCCGTCACCGGGTCGATCTTCGGATGTGCGGTGATGCCGGCCGGCAAGGCGCCGCCGAAGTCTTCTTTGCCCACCGTCCGCAGCCCCGCGTCCACCCGGAACGGGCACGCGGCTTCTGCGAGTGCCAAGGTCCGACCGGCGTGACGGACTACGTTGATGTCCGGGATGTCCTTGAAGTCGTTGGCGAGTTCCGGTCCCACCTCCTCAGGGCCGGGCAGGATGAATGATTCGACGCCACCCCACAGGGCTCGACCGACACGTTCCTCTGCCGCCATGGCCGGCGTCCGGACGAACCGATTGCGGTAGCGGGCACGCCCCTCGCCGAGCCACACGCCGTGCAGCATTCCGTCTCCGTCGATCGGATACAGGTAGGACCCGATCGGGGAGAACCGGGGGTTCGGGCCGTTGCGGACGTAGAGGCCGTCCAAGGATGTCGGAATCTCTCCGGTCACCTCCAGGTCGATGAAATCGACCTCCTCGGTCACCGGCGCGAACGACCCGAGCAGATGCGGCACACGAGTCGGGTCGAAACGCGGTTGAGTCTGAGTGTTCACGTGCCCTCGCTCTCGCCCTCGCAGATGCGATCCGGTGCAGATAGCAGAGGTCTGCTCACGCCTTCGACGCGGTGTTGGCGCCTGCGTCAAGCCTGAGCAGCGCCGGCGGCTTCGAACGTGCCGATTTCAACGTAACTCGACCTTCATCCAGCATCACACGAGGCACGGGCGTGCTCAAGGCGGTACCGCGTGCGCAGCGGAAACCACGGGTTCAGGATGACTGTGCGACGGCCGGCCCTCGGGGCGCCCTGCTTCGCCTCCCGTCGGCTGGCCGACTGCTCGATCACGGATCACATGCGGACCGAGCCGACGGTTGCCACCGTCGGGGATCCGGCCGAGTTCCTTCACGTCGACGTGAACCCGGCGTCGTCCCTCTCCGAGGCGGAGGCCTCCCTCGCCGCAGACCCGTCGCGTTGATCCGCTGCCGGTTCGAGCACGAGCATGGTGACGTCGTCCTGGACCTTGGGGGCGAACTGCTCGAGGTCGGCCCAGACCATGTCGGGCAACGCTTCCAGAGGGGCGTCGGCCAGGCGGGTCAGCCGCTGTTCGAGGGGGTAGAAGACGCCGGCCGCGTTCCTGGCCTCAAGGACGCCGTCCGAGGTCAGGAACAGCCGGTCCCCGGGCAGCAGCCCCAGCTCCACAGCGGCCGCCGGAGCGAACTCGGCCAGACCGAGCCCGAGCGGCGGGCCCGACTCGAGATCGATCGCCC
This sequence comes from Streptomyces sp. NPDC107498, assembly GCF_055582805.1. NCBI lineage: Bacteria > Bacillati > Actinomycetota > Actinomycetes > Kitasatosporales > Streptomycetaceae > Streptomyces > Streptomyces sp. NPDC107498. The sequence continues at coordinate 3,242 of NZ_JBVJPE010000028.1, forward strand.
CGACCGCGGAGCCGCGCAGCAGGGCGGGCGGGGGGTGCCCGCAGGAAACGACGCGGACCGACCGTACGTCCGGCGAGAACTCCAACAGCACCGCGGTCGCGAACAACTCCGCGTGTTCCGTGTCCTCCGAGTCGGCCCTCAGCCTGCGGTCCAGCCGGGCGGCGATCGCCTCCAGGTCCGGTTCGTCGAGGACCGCCTCACGAAACGCCCCCATCACGGACGCGACCGTCGCGATGGCGGACAGACCATGCCCCTGGACATCGCCCAGGACCGCCCGGATGCCATGAGGGCCGGTACGCACGTCGAAGAAGTCGCCTCCTACCAGGGTGCCGCGCTGCGCCGCTCTATAGAGACTCGCGCACCGCACCGCCCCCACCCGCTCCCCCACGGCGGGCACGAGGGCACGCTGTGCCGCCTCGGCCACCGTGCGCTCCAGATCGAGCTGGGCGTCACGACGACTGCGGACGAACGAGACGAACACGCTCAGCGCGGCGACGAAGCCGAGAGTGAGCAGATCGGTGCTTCCCGGGCGGTCCAGGTGGAGACCGGGAACGACGAGAAGGCCGACCGACGCGGCGCCCAGCGCGGCAGTCGCCAGCGGCCCGTAGGAAAGGACGGCCAGCGGGCAGATCGCCCCCAGCATGAAGTCGATGTCGAGCGGCTCGGAACTGGCGAGCGTGGCCGCCCCCACCCCCACGACCAGCACGACGGGCAGCAACCGCACCCACCGCGGCGGCGGGGCACCACGCAGCCAGCCACGCCGGTCCCGGCGCGGCCTCGCAACACCCCGCCTCGTCACTCCTCGCTCGCTGTGGATCATGCGAACCATGGAACCCCGTTCCAGGCAGCCGCGGACCAGGAGAAACCCCTAATGGCGCAAAAAGCGCAAACGGGCTCCGATCGTCGGGCCGTGGTCGGCGGACCCCCGGGGAGCCGGGCGGACGACGGAGACCGGTTCGGCCGCCCTCCACGGGGGCGAGGGCGCCCGGACCGGCAGAGTACGAGAGTACGAGGAATCAAACAGCTGGTTGGATGTCGAAAGGGCGGCCAGAAGGGCAGCCTCGAGGGCCGAGACGTGCTGCGACGATGGAGAGGGTGAGCGGGACGGCGCCTTTCAATCTCCGAGAGTGACGCAACGACGCCGGGCCGTCCTGTGCGGCGCGTTCCGTTGACCTGTGCACGGCGGACAACCGGCGAAGGAGGTTCGGAGGGTGATGCGGTCGAGGCGCCCCAGTCGGCCTTGTCACTGCTCCTGAGGAGATGAGAAGACCCGTCTGCCCGGACGGCGGCCCCGGCCAAACCAAGTCGTCCGGGCATATCGTCCTCCCCCGGTGGAGCCTGTCGACGCCGTACCGCTCGTGCCGTGCGACTCGCAGGCGCATGCCGAAGCCGGAGACCTGGAATCGGGAGCGCCCGTCTTCGTGCACGCCTTCGTCCTCGACTGGTTACCGGCCCGGTGTCCCTACGGCGAAGGACCGATGGCCCCGCCGACCGTCCCCGCGACCCGAAGCTCGTACGTGGGGCCCGCACCAGAGCTCGACGCCGCCCGGGCGCCCCGTACGTGACCTCACCTCCGCGCCGCCCCGCCCCTCCCGCGCGTACCGGTCCAAGGACGAACCATGCCGCCCACCGCCCTGCCCCGCCCAGCCTCAACGAGGAAGACGAGGGCGAGGACGGCGGCCGATGGGCAGACAGGAGAGAGGCCTCGGTCCCACAGCGCGCCGGCGGCACGAGCGTGGCGGCTGCCACCGCCGGTCTGAGCAGCGAGACAGTGACGGTCAACGAGAAACCCGGACGGGTCGGCGGAGCCGTTCGTACGTCCCACGCAGCGACCGGCCCGGTGTAGCGCGCGGCGAGCAGGCCGAGCACGGCCAGAACCGGGACATAGGCAGTGAGCCGTTTTCATCCTGAATAACTGCAGTCCAGGGGCGTGTGGAGGGCCTGGATGATGGTGCCGATGCGGCGGGTGGAGCACCTGGCCCGGCGGAGGATTCGCCAGGACTTCAGCTGTGCGAAGGCGCGTTCGCCGGGTGCTCTGAGCCGGGCGTGGTCGCGGTTGAACTGCTGGTAGTGCTCGGGCTGTTCGCGGTGGTTCTTGTACGGAGCGCGGACGGTGGCGCCGGCGCCCTGGCCGGCACGGTCGGCGAGGACGAGGATCTCTCTGGGGAGGCAGGCCTGGACGATGCCGTGGGCCCGTGCCGCGCCCAGGTCGTGGGTGCGGCCTGGGGTCGCGCGCGAAAACCAGAGCGGTGTGCCGTCAGGCCGGGCGGTGAAGTGCACGTTCGCGGCTGTGCTTGCGATGTTTCATCGAGCAGTACGACTTGTCTGCGGCGATGCTGTCCGGGGAGCGGGACGGCCGTCAACGATGACGTGGTCGCCTTCACCGAGGCCGGCAAGGGCTTCGTGGAGGCCGGGTGCCCAGCCGGCCAGAACGTCCAGCGTCTCGTCGACGTACCGCCAGGCGGTGGCCTGCGATATCCCGAACCCTGCTCCGGGCTGACTGCCCGGCCCGGCATCACGTCTTCTGCTCTGCCTCTTTTGTCCTGCGGTCTCGTGGTCGCCGTGCGGTTTGAGACTTCGGTGAGACTACCAGGACGCAGACCCGGCGATAGCTTGCGATCCGCCCAAGGACACGGGCAGACCCCGCCCGCGCAGGTGTGGGGCGTCGATCGAGAGGATTCACTGTGAAACTGGCTCGCTGGCCGGTCATGCTGGCCACCGCCGCCCTGGCCGCTGTATCCATGCTCACCGGCATGTCATCTGCCATAGCGGCCGAAGCCTCCGCAGCAGCACCGGTCGCCCGGGCCGTGGCCACCGCCGAACCCACCGCGCCCAAGTACTTCCTCGGCACCGGATACGGCCCGTACAACATCGCCCTGGATGCCGCCTACAACACCGCCTATGCGGCAGCGGCCAATGAGGGGTACGCCAGCTCGTCTTGTCGGCTGTCCGCCGGCCCGGTGCCCAACGAACTGAGCTCGGGCTATTACCAGATCATGCTTGAGATCTACTGCGTCCCGCCGGCCCCGGCCGGCGCCGGCCAGATCGTCGGCGTTCACTCAGGCAAGTGCCTGGATGTACGGGCGAGCGGCACCGCCGATGGCACACCGGTGCAGATCTACTCCTGCAACAACGGCTCGAACCAGTCCTGGAAGCTGTACCCGGACGGCACCTTGCGGTCCCTCGGCAAGTGCCTGGACGTCCAGTACGGCAAGACGGAGAACGGTTCGCTGCTCGGCATGAACACCTGCCACGGCGCACCGAACCAGCAGTGGCAGCTGCTGGAGGGCGGGCTGCTGCGCAGCGCCCACTCCGGCAAGTGCCTGGACGCGCTGGGCTGGGGTACCGGCAACGGCACCCGCGTCGGGATCTGGGACTGCACCCCCCACCACACCAACCAGCAGTGGCGGGGCCCCGGTCTGGGCATCTGAGTCCAGGTGCCCGGGTCTCCCCGGTGCCCGTAGGGGTACCGGGGAGACGGCCGCCGTCAGCCGCCCGTGCGAAGGCGGGCGGCAAGGGCGAGCAGCCCGCGTCGGTGACGGCGGAAGTAGGTCGCGCGGCCAAGGTGGAGGCGGCCGGCGACCTGATGGTGGGTTGCAGGTGTGTGGCCCAGGTAGTACGCGCACAGCACCGCCCCGGCTTCGGCATCGACGGCATCGTCACTGGCAGCCAGGTCATGAGCGGCGTCGCACAGCCATCGGCGCAGCGCCTCGGGTGTCGGCGTGGGCAGGTACGCCAGCAGGACGCTTTCGCCCAGCGCTGCGACGTCACGGACTCGGGCCAGCGTATGCGCGATTTCAGGCACCAGGCGCCCGTCCGCCTCAGGGTCCGCGATGCCGCTCGCTGGCCCGAGTCGGTCGAGCCACGAGCCCAGGGAGGCTGGGGTGAACTCGTTGCTGAACACCTCAGGCCGCCGGCCGCACCGAAACACATCATCACGAACGGTGCCGTGCACCCGGAAACCGAGAACCCGCACAAGCCGCTGGTAGTCACCGGTCGCCGTCGACACCACGAGCCGCCCTGCGTGCACCGCACGCTCCAGGATGTCCAGCAGCACCCGGGAGTGGGCCACCGGGTCGGGAGCATACGCCGCCCCAAGGAGAAGACCACCGGGCTGCCGACCAGTGACGAACTGCTCGGTGTGCTGCTGGAGCAACTGTTCCACACCTTCCGCAGTCCCCTCGCCGACAGGCAGCAGCGAAGCAAGACCCGCGGCACGGCCCTCACCATCCCGCGCCAGCCGGAACGCCGATGGACCGTGGGCCATCCAGAGGTCGGTGATCCGGTCGGCCCGCACCCGGTCGAACCCGCCGCGCTGCGCCCACTGCCGCATCAGCACACGTACCTCGTCGGCATCATCCCAAGTCGCCTCCTTCACGGTGACGGGCGACTCCGCGGCCGGGAAAAGCGCCGAGCGCAAGGCCGGATCTCCCGTCAAGAAGAGTCCCTGCCGCACCAGAGCAGCCTGCCGGTCGGCTTCGTGCGCCCCTCGCAGCAACGTGTGCCGGTATGCCGCGGCACGTGAACGTACGGTGTGATGGGCCAGCGGACGGCGCCAGCGATACGCGCTCTCCAGCACTGTGCGAAAGGGCTCCTCGACGGCGAGGCCAAGGGCCGTGCGCCGTACCACGCTGAGCCGCCCCAGACGGGTGAACTGCTCCGGGCCCGCAGACAGCAGGTGCTCGTCGCCCGCCCCGACGGTGGCCAGCAGCCGTAGGGCGTGCAGCATCCGCCCGCCGGGCACCTCACGCCTGAGCCGGGCCGCCAGTTCATCGGCCATCCGGTCCGCGACAGCCCCCTCATCATCCGCGTAGGTCCCGGCGTGCAGGGCCCGGCAGGCAGCGTGCGCGAGCGCCGGAACACCGCCGGCCAAGCGGACGACCAGAGCGCGGGTCTCCGAATCATCAATTCCCGCCGCCCTGGCCAAGTCATCGATGTCCTCATCGGCAAGCGGCATCAGCCGCACGGTGCGGATGCGGTATCCGCTCCAGCCCTCCTCCGCGAGCAGCGGCCGACGGCTGACCGCCACCAGGCGCCCTGGCTCGGCGCGCTTCACCCAGGCGAGCAGCGCAGCGGCCCTGTCCGGACCATCCACACTGTCGATCACGACACCACCGTCCTCACCCCCGACCGCCACGCTGGCACCCGAATCCAGCCGGGCGGCATCCAGGTCCACGACAGGCAGCCCCATCTCCCCAGCGAGAACAGACTTCCCCGCCCCCGGCGGGCCCACCAGATTGACCACGCCATAAACGGCCCACGCCGCACGCAGCGCGTGCCGTTCCGTATCCCGCGACACCCGCCCGTGCCTGGTCGCACTCATGCTCCGCCGTCTCCCGCCCCACCCGGTCCCCACCGGGCGCACCGAAGATACGACCGCCTCCACCGCAAACAACGACAACCGGCCACCTGGAAGCGCGAATTCCACTCCTGCCAACTCGCTCCCGACGCATCTTGCTTCGTCGGCGTCCCACCGCGGCCACCATCACTGTGCGTGGCGAACCCAGTCCGACCACCCTGAACGGCGGACGAGATTTCCCACCGTTATAACGCTCACCTGGAAACCGAGCCTTTCAAGGCATCTGGAAGCGCCGTGGGCGCCAGTACCGTCCGGCAGGACTGCAAGGTGCCGTCATCCGGGGCAGCAATCGGCCACACCGCCGTAGCCGGCGCCTTTGGCCCTGGCTACGAGTGGCTGAAAGGCAACCGTGCAACAGCGATCCGACCAGGGACACCCGCGGAACTGGTCATCAGGCCACCCGAGACAGGCGCCGAAGACGCCCTCGAAAACATCGCGGGCCACCCGATCCCTGCCAACCGGCTGTACGAAGAGGCCTGACCGATAGCAGCTGCGTGAGCGCCCCAGAGGACCGTGTGCAGGACGACAGAGAGGGAAGAGTCCAACACGCGACTCCCCGACTGATGAGACATCATGTCTGCGGCCGGTGCCGAGTCGGTCCAGGGACATCACCGTGAGGTGAACGCACTTCAGTGCGGCGTTCTCCGAGGGGAAGTGGCCGCGGATCCTGACTGCCCGGCGGATCCTTGCGTCGGCGGACTCGATCGTGTTGGTCGTGCGGACGACCCGCCGGATCTCCGCGTCGAACTGCAGGAACGGCGGCGTTCTCGGCCCACGCGTTCTCTCACAACCGGACGATCGCCGGATACTCGCCGTCCCCCTCCTCGCGGAATCGACTGGTGGCCGTGTCCTCTGTCGGAGCGGTGTAGGCCGGCTTCAGTGCCTTCGCGGTCATGTCCCAGTCCTGACGGCCGGCATAGCGGAACGACACCGTCAGCAGGTGAACGACGCAGGTCTGTACGACAGTCCTGGGCCAGACCTCGCCGACCGCGTCGGGCAGATCCTTCAGTCCGTCGCAGACCAGCATCAAGACGTCCTCGACGCCGTGGTTCTTCAGTTCGGTCAGGGCCCATAGCCAGTGCTTGGCGCCTTCGCCGTCCTCGGCGACGGCCCACAGGTTGAGAAGGGCGCGGTGGTTTTCGGACCCGTGAGCCGCACCCGGACGTCCGGTCTCGCCCGTGGACGCCGACGCGCGACGAGCCGCTTCCCGGCCGCTCCCGGTGAGGTTCCGCGCCGACGGGCCGCACCCGCCGGGCCACCGCGTCGACGGGGAAGCACGTCGCTTGCCTTTTCGTCTGGTCACAGGGGAGGGAAGGGCGCATGCACACTGGTGGAAGATCGGCTGAGACGGAGCGGGACGCATGGGATACGTGCTGATGGGCCGTGGGGGACTGTTCACCGACGGGCGTACTCGGCCTGGTACGCAGATTGCGGCCATCCCAGCGGGGACGACCCTCCAGTTCTACGCGGGCACGGGTCAGGTCCTGGCGAACGGAGATGCCCAGCTTGCTCAGTGGCGGCAGCCACCGCGTCGAAGTCCACGATCGCCCGGAGGATCGCACCCACACTGGGGGTCTGCTGAACGAACGCGGTTCCTCGCGTAGTGGGTTGCGGGCACGTCGGCAATCACGGCTCCGGGTGGGAACCAGCGGGCTACGGCCCGGAATCGTCGCCACCGAACTCCTCAGGGGCCTCAGCCGCAGCGTGAAACCAGGGAAAGGTGTGGCGCGCGTGCACAAGCGCAGCATGGAGCTGACGCGGTCCGGGTGGGTGAGGGCGAACCGCTGTGCCACCTGCGTCGAAGGAGCGGTCAGATCGACCGCCGGGACACCGCGGAGATCGAGGAGCACGGCGACGTCATCGGCGAAGATCTGCGCCTTGATTCGCGTTCCGGGAATCCTCATCGCTGTTTCCCGCCGGATCGTGCCGGTCATGGCCGAGATGATCGCTCCTCTTGCCCTCAAGGGCGGACTCCAGCAGCCGCTTCATCAACCACAGCAGCCCACCCCCGCCCCTCAACTGCGGATCTTCGGTGATCGAGTGTGCGGTTCACCGAGCACCCCGAGATCGAAGACACCCGGTCCTCGATCGGCAGCGTCGGGGACGACGTGTATGACAGTGCGCTGATGGAGACCACCGACGCCGGTGCACGCGACTGTCCTGGCGAGTGCCCGCTCCACGAGATCAGGTCGGGGAAATTCACCGCGCTTGCCAGAGCCGGGGGACAAGCACAGCAGGCGCTTCTGAGTGCCGGAATTCGCTGCTCGGTCGTGGAGCGTCTCACCGTTTTGCATTCCGGGTGACTCCCCAACCCGCCTTTCAGGCAATCAAAAGGGCCGGATTTTGTGCCTCAAAGGGCAGTGCCGCACTCCCGCTACGTCATCCACATAGACCTACCGCCTTCAGAGCGGAGCCTTAAGCTTGTCGGAATCCGTCGGCCGCCGCTTCGTCCCGAACCAGCCCGTAACGCTCTATATGTCCATTTATGGGCTCCGTCGAATCCTTTCTGCATGTTTCACGATATCTAATAGAAACCAGGAACACTGTGAATCGGACCTCGCAGTCAGCCGCACGCCCCGATGAGCCGAACTTCGTGCTGCCCGCTCCGCGGACGCCGTGCCCCCGTGAAGCGCCTGCTCTGAGGTGGGGGGTCCTCGCACCGGGAGTGATCGCGGAACGCTTCGTCGACGCGTTGCGGAACCACACTCGGCAGAGCGTGGTCGCGGTCGGATCGCGCGACGCGGGACGAGCGCGGGCGTTCGCGGACCGATTCGGGATCCCGGCCGCGTACGGAAGCTACGCCGAAGTGCTCGACGATCGCGACGTCGACATCGTGTACGTGGCCTCGCCGCACTCCCAGCACTTCGACCAGGCCATGCAGGCCATCGAGGCGGGCCGGCACGTGCTGGTCGAGAAGGCGTTCACCCGCAACGCCCGTGAGGCCGAGCAGTTGATCGCTGCCGCCCGCGAGCGGGGGGTGTTCCTCATGGAGGCCATGTGGACGCGCTTCCTGCCCCACATCGACGTCGTGCGACAGGTCCTGGAATCAGGGCTGCTCGGCGAGGTGCGGACCGTCACCGCGGATATGGGGTTGCCCGCGAAGCCCGACCCGGCCCACCGTCTGTTCGACCCCGCGCTGGCGGGGGGAGCGCTCCTCGATCTCGGCATCTATCCGGTCTCCTTCGCCTCCATGGTGTTGGGACGTTTTGCGTCGGTGACAGCCGTAGGGACGAAGACCTCCACCGGTGTCGATGGGCAGACCTCCGTCATCGTCACCGGTGAGTCCGGAGCGCACGGCGTGTTGAACACGACGCTCTTCGCACGCACGCCCACCACAGCGTCAATCTCCGGGGACCGTGCGAGGTTGGACATCGTCAGTCGCTTTCACCGCCCCACAACCATCCACCTGATAAGCCCGGATGACGAAGTTCTCGACACCTTCGTCCCCGAGGAAACTGAAGGTGGACTGTGCTACGAAGCCACGGAGGCAGCACGCTGCGTCGCCGCTGGAGAACTGGAGTCCAGCCTCATGCCCCTCGATGAAACCCTGAGCATCATGCGTGTCCTCGATACCATCCGTCGCGACCTCGGAATCACCTACCCCGGCGAGTGACCCCGGCTGAGGAGAGAAGGTGCCGCCCCGACGCCCGGCTGGTGCACGACCTCTTCAGATTGACCAGCCCTCTGACCTGCGATAGCACCCGGCTCTTGCGGGCGTAACCGTCACCCGAGCCATGGCCACTCTGAAGCTCGCAAGGGAGAACCTCCACAGTTGGCCCGCCCTGATCGGTGCCGCCAGGTGGAAAGTTGCCCGAATGTGCCGTACCAGCGGTCCGATGAGGAAAATGGCGCCTCCCTCATGGCTGGTTCCCTTTTTCGGCGACCTGTCGCAGAATAAAGCGACATCCTTTCCGAATGGCAGTCGGTGGGGTTGTCCAGGCTCGTTCACAAGGAGCGAGCGGCTTGGAGAGCGGTTATCAAAAGGGGACGGCTGCTCCTCCGGGCGGTTTGAGGCCCACTCTGGTGGACAGGCCGGAGTGGGCCTTGCCGCATTCTCCCGGCAGATGATGCGGAGGTCATAGATTGCGGTCGATCGTTCCCTGCGTGCACATTACCGGCTCCGCGGTCTAGCGCACTCTTCCCCATGACCTGCACGCCTGGGGCCAGTCCCACTCCCCCGGGGCTTTCGCCGAATGCGAGGGCCTGGGCGATCTGGGCCATGTCGGCTCCGATCTGATTCCTCGCACAGCAGCTGCGGCGGCGGCACCGCCGTGCGATCGGCTCTCGGTGGCGGCGCCTGACCGCCGGCCGCCAGGCCCTTCACACCCTCACCCATCTGCGGATGGGCCACACCTATGCCCAGCTCGCCGTCGGCACCACGACGGCCTACCGCTACGTCACCGAAGCGGTCGACCTCCTGACCGCTCTCACCCCCGGTCTGACCGACGCGATACGGACCGCGTCGGCGAAGGCGTACCTGATCCTGGACGGCACGCTCCCGCCGATCGACCGCATCACCGCGGACCGGCCGTTCTACTCCGGCAAGCACAAGAAGCACGGCATGAACGTGCAGATCCATGCCGACTCCCTCGGGCGACTGCTGTGGGCCTCACTGCCCCTGCCCGGAGCCGTCCACGTCATCCGCGCGGCCCGCGAACACGGCATCGTCGACGCCCTGCCAGCATGCCCGGCCTCGGCGTCATCCGCAGGCACCGCAACCGTGGTCTACGCCCGCAAGCGCTCTGTCGGCGAGAGGACCTGATCCGAAGTCAGACGGTCCTACCTGCTTCTCCGCTCCTCCCGACCGGCGTGCCTTTGCACGCCTTTCCGTATGACGTGGTTGTTCGTCGAGCCGTGCAAGGCGGATCTGGTCGAGCGGTTGATGCCGGACGAGTTGTAGGTGTCGCTCCCGTGGGTGGGGCCACCGACGGTGCTGCTACGTCCGGAGGGCGGGGGCCGTGGGCGGGCGGGTGACCACGAAACTCTGGCGGTGGTCGCCTTCGCGGCGAGGCCGAGGCGCACGTGGCGGCGGTTGCCACCGGGTTCGGCCCGGCCTGGCCCAAGGTCTGCCTCCGGTTCGCCCAGTGGAGCCGGGACCAGGTCTGGTCCCGGCTCCACCACGTGATCCTTTCGACCTGGGCCTGCGCCTGCGGCTGCTGGAGCAGCCGTAGCCAGGTTCATTCGCCTTGGCGGATCGCAGGGCGTCGTCACGAGCGATGGTGGTCGGCCACGCGGTTGCGGTCGGCGTCCTCAGGCCGGCCCGGAATAGCTGGAAGGCGACGGGTACGGGGGCAGCCCTGCCCGGAGACGGCCCGAGTTCTCCGCCCACTCGGGAGAAGGCGACCGCCAGGCGGCTCGTGAACCTCCCCCCGGCCTCCGAAGCGGACCACGGCAACCAGCTCGCAAGGGAAAGGGGCACATGGACAGGACACAGTGCCCCGCCCCTCCGGAGCGGACGGGCGCGGTCCAGAGCCGTCCGCTCGGTGACAGGCAAGGCGCGATCGCTGTCCCGCTCCGCTCCCGTGGGGAACCGCCCCGGGCAAGCGCCGGCCACAGCTGTCGTCAGGCCGGGGGGCCGCCGTCTCTCGAACCCTCGTTCACCATTCGGGTCGTCTCCCCTCCCAGGCCGACGAACACACAGTCCCAGCGCCTCCCCACTTCCTGAAGGGCCTGTACGGACGGATTGCCGTCCGTAGAGGCGTTCAACTCCGCCATCTCCGCGAAGAAGCCGTCGAGAGCCGGTGAGGTGATGAACAAGAACGTCACTTCATCGGTACTGGTGTTGTACGGACGGTGCACCTCGCCTCTGGGAACGATGGCGTACTCGCCCGCCCGCACTGTCAGCGTGCGATCACCTACATCGAGCGTCAGCTCGCCCTGGAGCACCCGGAACGCCTCCTCATGGTGCTCATGGACGTGCGGAGGAGGGCCCGGCGCACCCGGAGCGTGCGAGTACTCGATCAGTGAGTAGGCCCCTCCGGTCGCCGCGCTGTCGATCTTCACCGTCATCGGCCTGCCGGTCGGACCGGGAAAACGTCGTCCCTGGCCGGCCGCGATCACCACGGGATCACTCATGTGCCACCACCTCGCGTTCGGGTCGGCACGTTCATCGTCCCGCTGCGGCCCCGGAGGCGCAGCCCGGCCTCGGCGGGCACCGCCGGTGCGTGCACACGACATCCGGGCCACGAGACGCCGAAGAGCGTGACCGCCCGCCGGTGGGCCGCCACGCCTCGGCTCCCGCATGCCGACAAAGACCTACGGCGTCCCTCACCTGCGCAGCCGTCGCCCTCGGCGAATCACGCGAGCCGGGATTCGACGCCCGCGGCTACTGCCGAGACGAGGGCATCCTCCGGACCTGTTCCGCCCTCACTGGCGACCGCCTCTGCTGTCGGCGAGGACCCGGACCCGTCGACAGCAACACGAGCTCGAACGGAGGATCGCGCACGGCGCGGGTCGCTAAACGGAGGGGGCGCGAGGCACGGGACTCGTAGGGGCGGTGGAGGCCACGGCGCCCACCAGTTCGGCCGCCGCATCGACCACGTCGAGTTCGACCAACTGGGGGTCGTCCAGTACGAGCAGAAGTTCATCGAGGGCGCGAGCGAACAGCCCTTTGTTCCTGTACAGCATGGTCATGCCCCCCTCGCGCAGAGCGGCACGGACTCGGGGGGACGTCAGCATGCCGTCGTCCGCGGTCGAGGCGAGGAGGCGCTGGGCGATCTGTGCCTCAAGAGGCGACGGGATCCAGGTGGCCATGCGAAAGGCCATCATGAGCTCAGCGACGTGACGGCGGGCTCGACTGGTGGCCGCGGGCTCCAGGTCGAGTTCGGGGTGCAGAGGGGAGAACGTGGTCACGTGGGGTCCTCTCGGAATGCGGGCGGGAGCCGGGTCCTTGACGGCCTTCGCGTACACGAGGCGAGACAGGTCGGCGTGCGGCCCGGCGACGCGGGTGGCATCGCGCGTGGATATGGCCCGATAAGTCCATTACCTGCTCCGTTTCATTAGCCCTCCACCAGGGGTCGTCCGGACCGGGGAATGTCCCTAGTCCGGGCGGACGTGCGTCTCCCCGCCCGACCGGATCGACGGCAGGCGCCCTCGATGCCCCGGCGCCGCCGGGACGGCCGCCCGAACAGGACGTGGCCCCTTCGGGGGTGCCTTCGACCGGCCACAATCCCGTCAGCTCGATGTGGAGTCCGGTCCGGGGACCCTGTCCGCCAAGCCCGTGTCTCTTGCGGTCCGGGCGGGACGCGGGGCACAGCGGGCGGGTCAGGGCGCGCTCCGCCCGCGACGGGGCAGAGCGGAGCCGATGGCCCGCGAGGACTCGATGTCAATCTTGTGCGCCTCGTCCAGCCGGAACAGCGCAGGCACGCCTTCGAGCAGGGGTCCAGCAGATCGGTGACGGCCGCCTCATGCCGAAAGGCGAACTCCAAAGGATCTCTCATCCGTCCGAACGCCCGATGAAGCGATGACCGCGGGATTCGCGCACGCGCCCTCCAGACACCGATGCTCGACGGGACCAGCAGTGCGCCCGTTCTTCTGAGAGCGTCGTGCGGGCATCGAGAGCGGCGGGCGGGGAGGGCACGCCGGTCTCGGGACGCAGGAGGTCCCGCGCAGGCCGGTGCCGGTGGGCGGCTCCGCCGTGACGAGGTGCTCGCTTCGGCCGGTGTGCGGGACGGCGAAGCCCGGCTCTCCGCGGCCCCGCGCCGTCGAGAGCCGTCAGTGGCGCTCCGCTGCCGGCTCCAGCACGAGCATGGTGACGTCGTCCTGGACTCGGGGAGGGCGAACTTTTCGAGGTCGGTCCAGACCATGTCGGGCAACGCTCCCAGCGGGGTGTCGCTCAGACGGGTCAGCCGCTGTTCGAGGGGGTCGAAGACGCCGGCCGCGGCTGCTGGAGCAGTACGCCCTTACCGGCTGGGGCTCTACCGCCTCGCTGGTCCCGGCCACACCGAACGGTTTACCGTCCCTCTCCTCTGCCGATCAGCGGCGGCTCCATGGAGGGCTTCTCGATCAGGAACTGCATCGAGGCGAGCAGGCTTCCGTCGGTACCGGCCGCGGTGATCGTGCCGAGGGTCGGCGCGGCCGCGCGTCCCACCGGGAAGTACGCGGTGAACTCACCGGTGCTCGTGACGGTGACGAACTGGACGGGACCGGTCGTGCCCCACGTCAAGCTCACCTTCGCGTTCGGGGTGAACCCATGGCCGTGGACCCGGGTCACGCGTCCCGGATGTGCGACGGACGGCACGATGCTCAGCGAGCCCGGTGGCACGATCCTGGGCCCTGGCGGAGGCGTCGGGCCTGTCGTGGCGGGTCCGGGCCCGCCAGTACCGGTTGGAGGGGGCGAGGTCGGCGGATTCGAGGGGGAGACAGTCGGGGACGGGTCGGGAGCGGGGCGCACCTCGGCGCGTAGCGTCGTCCGGGCGGCCTGTTGGGCGCGCGGGGGGCCGCTGCTGCCCCGTACCTCGAGAACACCTTCGTATGTCCCGGCGCTTGCGGGGGTGAAGGAGACGACGGTGATGCAGGTTTCGCCGGCGCTGAGGGTCCGGCCCGTGCACGTGCCCTGCTCCCGGAACGGCGGAGGGAGCACCACGGCGTCGATCTTGACGGCGCCCGGCCCCGCGTTGGTCAGGGAGAGCGGGAGCCCGATGCCCGCCGTAGAGGGATTGTCGTGCGTCCCGAAGTCCAGGCGCGTGGGGTTGATGGTCAGACGGCCTGGGAGCGGCTGGGCATAGGCGTCGTCCTTGGTGTTGGTGTCGCTCTCCGTCAGTGATTCCCGCGAGGTGAAGAACGCGCGGGTCGCGTAGGTGTCGAACGCCGCGGCCGGTCCCTCCCCGGCGCCGAGGCTCGCGATGGCGGTGGGACTCTCGTCTCCGGCGAGGGCCCTGACGAAGAGCCCGGGAGCCGACGTATCCGCTGCCGTGCCGAGGTTGGAGGCCGTCGAGCTGAAAGCGACGACCTTGCCGTCCGGAGAGAGCGCGGGGCGGTCGCTGTCCTTGTCGCCGGGCGTGCCGTCGGTGTTCGCCGATACGACCCTGGGGTTGTCGCCCTGGGCATCCGTGACGACGACCTGCCTGGGTCGCGCGTCCGAAGCCGCCTGGGGGCCTCGGACGAAAGCGAGCGTCGTTCCGTTCCGTGACACGGCCGGCGCGGTCAGCGCATCTCTGTCGCTGTCGACGATGACGGTCGCCGGACCGGGCCGGTTGTTCGCCAAGGAGGCGCTCAGGATGGCACTTTCGCTGGACGACATGTCTGGCCTGTCCTGAATGGACGGACGGGCGAAGAACAAGGTCTTCCCGTCTCCCGAAAGTGTGGGCTGGACGCCGTCGACGATCTTCGTCCCGGAGCCGCCCCCGTCAGCCACATCGGCGATGGTGGCTGGTCCGGGTATGAACCCGGGGGTGGAGGCGGTGTCTTCCCGCAGCTCGATCACTTGGCGCTCGACCTGCACGGTGATGGACAGGCCGTTGATCGGGACCCCCGAGGACCCGTACGGGGAATTGTTCGCGCTGAAACGTGCGGTGTGGGTCCGGGGGCCGTCGTGCGTCACCCCGGGCGCGTCAGTTCCGGCCACCTGCGGCTTCGGGTTGATAAGAAGGTAGAGGGAGCCGGCAACGGTTCCGGATTGACCCGCCAGGATCGGTACGGATTTGCTGCCGACCTCCTCCAAGGCTGCGGCGCGAGCCCGCACACGTGGGCCGGGATCCACCAGTTGGATGGCGGAGCAGTCGTCGGCGCTGAAAGTGAAATCTCCGTTGAAGGGATCATAAGAGGGAACCACGGCGATGAATGGACGGCCGGGAAGGGCGCTGCCTACGGAGACCACGTTTCCCCTTGTCTGATCAAACCCCATGACCATCCTGCTGAGGCGCAGGGGGAGATTCGCCATCTGTTGTTTCGTGAGATCCGGGCCGGATTCGCACCAAGGGGCGCTGAGGGGGCCGGCGCACCGCGCGACCAGGCCGATGGTGGACTGCCCCTCAGGGGTGGCTCCGTTGGTCCGAAGCTGTCCGAAGTAGACGTTGGAGGGGGAGCCGTCGCACACTGACGGGTGGAATGTGACCTCGAAGCGGCACCTGCCGTCGGTGTCACACGTCTTGCTTCCGAGCGAGAACGCGGGAGGCGTGGAGTCCGGCTTTGTGTTCTCGATCGTGGGCTGGCCAGTGAGGTCCTTCTGCTCCTGCCCGTGCAGTAGCGACCAGGTGCCGAGGGTGACCGTATGGTCCGCGTCCCGCCCCTGGAATCCCATGTGGGAGATACCGGCCAGGCCGTTGAAGTCGACGACGCTCCCGAGAAGGGCGAGCGTCGGTTCAGTGCGCCCGTTGGCGACCGCGATCTCCAGATACGGCGAGACCGAGGAGAGGACGCTGGGTTGGACGATCTTCGACCCGTCGTCGGAGATGCGCGGTCCGCAGTCGCTCTTGCACAGACTCGGGAAGGAGGACGCGACCGCGCCGGGCGCGTTGCCGAGGTCGTAAGCCTTGATGTTGCCCGCCTGGTCGAGGGTCTTCCGGCCGTCGACATCGCGGTCGACGACGGCCGTCGACACACGGGGTGCGTAGGCGCCTCCGGAGGTGGACGTCCGGTAGGTCACGACCCGCCCATCTGCGGAGAGTTGAGGGGCGGTGGAGTCGACGGAGGGGTCGCTGAGGAGGGTGACGATGCCGGTACTCAGGTCTCTGCCATAGACACGGCTGGTGTTCCCCTCCGCCCGGGGGTACAACGGTGTCAGCGCCGGCAGGTCGGCGTTGCTCTGGAAGACCGCGTGTCGGCCGTCCGAGGAAACCTGAGGCGCCGCCCCTCCGGCCGCGGACTCCTGTCCGTTGCCTGACGAGAGCAGTTCGGCCCCCGCGCTCGGGGTGGCACTGACAGTGGTCCGGTCCAGCAGTCCGACCCCGTACAGGGCCAGTACCAAGGCCGCCGTCAGTAGACCGACGAGTGGAAGGGGTCGCCATCGGCTCCGCCGCTTGTGCCTGTGCTCCATGAGTCGATGAGATCACCGTTGCTCGGGCAGTCTGTGCATCTGGAGACGAGCCCACCCGATGGGGCCGCAAGGCCTGCCCTTCGGGGAAGGCCAGCGCTCCCCCTTCCGCAGTCTGTGGAAGCACTTGCGGGCGGCAGGGGTAGTCGTGCCGTGAAGGCGATGATCCGTGTGCCGTCCTCGACGCCTTCGGCGAAGGAAACGTCGGGCAGCGGAGAGGGAGGGTCGGCGACTCCGCGGCGGGCGATCACCGGTGTCGGCGGCCTTCCCGGCGTCAGTGAGCCGCTGAGAACGCTTACCGCTTGACACAGGCCATAGAGGCGCCCTCCTGGCGCAGGCGAGCCGATGGCCGTGCGGGACGGGTCGAGCAGGCCGACTCGTCGATACGGTGCGGGATCCCGTGCGACCGGCCCCGGACGGTCGCTCCGTACCGGGTCGGGAGCCGGCGACGGGTACCGGCTTCGATCCCCCTGATCAGGGCCTGAAGACCGTCAGTCACAACCACTGCCCAGCATGTCGATGATCACGGTGAACGGCGTTTCCCGGAGTCAGGTCCTGCGGGCGTGCATCAAGTCCCGCAGCTCTCGCCTCCCCCTGAGATCATTTCTGACATAGATGTTCGCCAAGTGGTATTCGACCGTCTTGACGCTGAGGTAGAGCTCCGCCGCGATCTCGCGGTTCGTCCAGCCGCGGGCGATCAGTCCGGCGACGTCCCGCTCCCGGTCCGTCAGCGATTCCCAGAACCCCTCGTCGTCCCGCTGCGTCGACGGGCCCTCGAGCGCTTCCGCCAGTAGTGCGCGGCACCGCTGCCGGAACGGTTCCGCGCCCAAGTCGGCGAAGGCCTTCTCCGCGGCTCGCAGATGACCGCGTGCCGCTTCCGCATCGCCGGCTTGCAGCAGCACGGCGCCCAGGTCCTGCCGCGTGGAGGCTTTGTGCAATACGGGGTTCCCGCCATCAGGAGGCACGGCGACACCCTCCCTGTAGAGGCGCACAGCCGACTTCAGATCGCCCTCGGCGGCCGCGATCGCCCCGCCGACCCACCGCACCACTACGGGAAGCAGCGCTCCGCGCGGTTCGGCCGCCGCCAGTTCCCGCAGCACCGATCGGGCCCGGCGGGTGTCGCCGGTGCGTGCGTACGACACCCCGAGCAGTGGCATGTGTCGGAGGGCGTAGAGGCGCGAGCGGCTCTCGTTGACGGGGTCCTTCACGGTCGGCCCGATGAGCTCCACCACCCTGTGGTGGTCGCCGGCGGCGAACTCCACCGTTGCCTGCGTGGCCGCGAGATGGAAGGCGGGACCTTCGAAATCGGCTGGTGCCCGGGCCTGTGCCTCCCCCAGGGCCGACCTGGCTTCGTCGAACCGGCCGCTGAAGCCCTCCAGGACCGCGATGAAGCAGTTGAGACCGAACGAGTCCGAGGGCCGGCCGGTGGTGTGGGTGATGTCCAGCGCGACGGAGAGATGTCGCCGGACGTCCTGCCACTGACCGAGCGCGAGGTGGCACCAGAGGATGTAGGTCAGTGCCGAGACGCTGCTGATGTTCGACAGCCCCACGTCGCGCCGCTGGGCCGCTGCGGTGAGGTCGTGGACGCCACCCGTGAGGTCTCCGGCGAGACCGCGGAACATGCCTCGGTAGATGAGCGCGTCGGTGTGGGTGGCCGGTACGCGCCCGGGTGGGTCCGGCAGGTGGTCAAGGTGTTCCAGGCCGGCGGCGGGACCACCGATGAGGGCGCGACCATAGGCGAGGGCGGCCTCGGCCATTCCCCTCACCGTCTCGTCGTGGGCGTGCCGTAGGGCGAACCGGGAGGAGGCGAGCGATTCCTGTCCGAGCCCCAGGGAGCCTTCCGCGATGCCGAGCTCCGCCGCAGCGGACGCGGCCGAAGTCATCTCTCCGCGAGCGGTGAAACCCTCGAGCGCACGGTCGAGGTGAAACCGGGCGCGCGATGCCTCACCCCTTGCCAGACTCAGCAGGCCCAGGGCCTCGTCCCGCTGCGGCCCGTCCGGGGACTCCAGCACGGCGTCCTCATGGCGCAGCGCGGTCCGAGGCCGGCCGCCCGTCACGTGAAGGCGCACGGCCGAAACCAGCGCCTCCTGCCTGCGCCCTGCCTCCGGATCCACGCGGGACGCGGCGAACAGGTAGTCGGCGGCCAGTGCCACCTGCCCGGCTCGCACCTCTCGCGCGGCCGCGTCGCGAAGCTCACCGGCCAAGACGGGGTCGTACGTCTCCGCCGCCGCTACCCTATGGCGCCAGCTCGCCGGTGGCTCCAGGATCTGGGCTGCCCTGCGGTGCATACGGTTGCGTTCCGCTCGAGGAAGGGCCGCGTACAGTGCGTCCCGCTGGCCGGCGTGCACCAGAGCCAGAGTGGGTACCGCGCCGGGCACCCACACAACGGCGTGCTGCTCCACGAGTACGTCGGCATCGGCACCCGCTGATTCCGAGCCCAGCAACTCGTTGAGGAGCGGTACGGTCGCCGGGGTGTCGAGGACGGCGAGCATGTTGAGGATCGCGCGGCTCGCCGCGGGGAAAGTGCGCGACCAGGCGCCGACGGCGTCGCTGAGGGAGGCGGGTACGCTCGCCGTGGAGGGCTCGTCGGGCAGCTCGCCTCCGAAGGCTCCGATGACGGCCTCAAGGAAGAGCGGGTTGCCACCGCTCCATACGGCGAGACCGTGCAATTTGTCCCGCGAGTGCGGCCGGGAGGTTCGGTCCTCGATGAAGTCACGTGTCTCGTCGGGTCTGAACCCGCGCAGCCGGATGTGTTCAGGTCCTGGCACCAGGTCCGTGAGCCCCATGTCACGCATCGTCTGCGCGGAGTGCTGGGTGCAGACGACCGTCAGCACCCGCTCCGCCCGCTGCCTGTGCAGGGCGAAGCCGACCGACTGCAGCGACTCGATGTCGATCTTGTGCGCGTCGTCGAGCCAGAGCAGCAGGGGCGCGTCTTCGAGCAGCGAGTCCAGCAGGCCGATGACGGCCGCCCCCACGCCGAGGACCGAGAGCTGAGGTACCGCGGTTTCCCTGGGATGCGTCGCCGGGAGGTGGGCACCACCATCGGTGAGCAGGCCGGTGACGGTGTAGAAAGGCAGATCCGGCCTCGGAGGCACGTCCCACGCCCGCAGGACGGTGAATTCCTTTGAGGCCTGCTCCGCGAACTTCTCGACGAGCACCGTTTTACCGATGCCATCCGGGCCCGAGATCACGATGACCCGGGGAATCCCTCGCGCAGCGGCCCGGGCGGAAACCCGCAGAATCTCCAATTCCTCGGAACGTCCGATGAACCGGTGGCCGCGTGATTCCTCCACACGTACTCCAGACGCCGTTGTCGGAAGGGACTACCCCATGCGCCACTCTACTGAGAGCGCTGTAGTGTCGCCGTCACATAGGGCAGGGCGCGCCGCGAAGGCTTCCAGAGCGTCTGGATGACGGGTCCGACTGAGCGATGGATCCCCGCAAGCGCGGGGTGAACGTGCGGATCACCGCCCCTCGGACCGGAAGGCCTCGTGATTCTCCCCGCCTTGCCGGGTGCCGGGCTCACTGCCCGGCCTCGGCACGGGCCCATGGCATCACCCCAGCCCCCCGTCTCACCCGCCGAGCCCCGTGCCGACGGACCGCTCCTGTTTCATCGGCTCCAGGACCTCGAGGGGAGCGGGGCATCGCAGCTGCCCGGTTCGAAGGCGGCGGACCTGGGGCGACAACGACACTCCCGACCCGTCGACCCGGGCGCGACTGCCCGGTCGGAGGCGCCTCAGACGCCTCTCACCGGAGAGCGGAAATTTCGTCGTCCGTGATCCAGTTCCCGTGGAACCCGAAGGGGACACGGCGCGGCAGGTGAACGCGGGCTACCGGGTCGGCATGGATGTCCGCCGCGTCGAGAACCACCAGTTCGGACCGGTTGATGTTCGCGTCGTAGACGACGGAGAGAATCCACCCGTCGTCCTCCGATTCTGCGTTCTGCCGCGGTACGAAGGCGGGTTCCATGGTCACCCGACCAGGACCGTAGTGGCGAATCTCCGTCGTGCCCGTCAGCATGTCGACCTTCACCAGGGGACCGGTTTCGAGGCCGTCCCTGGTGTGCAGGCGTTCGACGTCCTTCGTGATCTCGATGCCGTGCTGTCCCACGCCGGCGAACCAGCCGTATCGATGGCGACGACCCACGAGCCTGGAGTCGATGCGGGGAAACTCCACGCTGTAGGCGCCCACGATCTGCTCGTTGACGTTGCGCGTTGTGGGGTTGATGTTCCAGCGCACGAGCGTGGGGACGCTGCCGCCGGGTCCGTTCATGTCGCGGAGGAACACCTCGTCGTACCGGATCACGTCGAGGGTGATGGACCCGTCCGGATTGTCATGGGCGTTGAGCGTGTGGAACACGTAGCAGCGCGGCACCTCCACCCACACGACTTCTTCCGCCGTGCCCCGGAGCGGCAGGACGCCTACCCGGGCAGGGTGGTTGTCGTCCCACACGGCGGGAAGGTTGGACACCGGTTGGCCGGCCCGAGCACGGCGCATTCCTGCGGCGTAGGTGACCGGGAAGTCAAAGACGAGGACACGTGTCTCGGTCACGGCGACATCGTGGATCATGGGGCCGTCGTCAAGGGGGATGTCGGTGGAGTGGGCGACCTGACCGAGCTCGTCGAGGACGATGTAGCGTGCACCGCTGAGCTTCGGCCCGTAGACCATGGCATGCATGTCCCCCGTGGAGGGATCCACCTTGGGGTGAGCGGTGAACCCGCGGTCCAGAGCGCCGTCACAATCCCAGATCGCCACCTCGGAGAGATCCGGACTGACCTCCACCGGAGGACGTCCGCCTTCGACGAGAGCGAGGATGCGGCCGCCGTGGGCGAGGACGTTCGTGTTGGGAGCGTGCCCTTCCGCCTTCGTGAAGCGGCTGCGGTACCACTCCGCCTTCCCGTCGCGCAGTTGAATGCCGTGCACCATTCCCTCACCGGAGAACCAGTGATAGGCGGCGGGATCCTTCTGGTGCCGCGGGTTCGGACCGATGCGGAAGTAGCGGCCGTTCAGCTCGGGCGGAAGTGTTCCGGTGACCGGCAGATCCGAATAGTCCGCCTCATCTTCTACCGGCGCATAATTCCCGGTGAGGTAGAAGTTTTCAGTCGATTCGGCCATCACGTTCTCCTTAGACGACGACTCTGGGCATCGTATGATTCGGACGGTTCACGCAGAAACCTTGAGATTCAGACCGTCGCGACCGGGCCGTTCCCAGCGGAGGGGATTCGGCCGGCGCCACGTTTCCCGTCGTTCGGGATCGCCGGCGGTCGCGGTGAAAGGGAAGCCCGGTGCGCGTGCGCACCGGGCGGCAGGAGGGCGGAACCGTCTGTTCCCGCCGTGGGCGGTCCAGGAGGAGCGTCGGGCACCTGTCGAGCCGGGTGGCCTTCGCCGGACGTCCGGGGCCGCCGGATCGGCGGCCTGTGCCGTCAGCGCACGACGGGGCCCGCAAGGCTGGTCATCCCTCGCCCAGCGGGTCTCCGCCCGGCGTGCCGGGACCGCGGCGGATCTGGGACTTCACGAGCTTTCCGGACGCCGTGCGGGGGAGTTGGTCAACGTAACGCACGGTCTTCGGAACCTTGTACTTGGCGATTCTCCCGGCGAGCCCGTTCAGCAGATCTTCCTGCGCGATGACCGCGTCCGGCCGGAGAACGACAAGCGCATGCCCGACTTCGCCCCATTGGGGATCGGGTACGCCGATGACGGCGCAGTCCAGCACTTCGGGAAGAGCGAGCAGGGCGTTCTCGACTTCGGCTGGATAGACGTTTTCGCCGCCCGATATGTACATGTCTTTCAAACGGTCCGTGATGGAGACGTACCCGTCTTCGTCGACGTGGGCGGCGTCCCCGCTTCGGTACCAGTCGTCGGTGAACGCCGATGCCGTCTCCTCGGGGAGGCCCCAGTAGCCGGAGGAGACCTGGCGGCCGCGGACGAGAAGTTCGCCGGTGACGCCCGGCGGTGCATCCGTCCCCTCAGGTGCGACCACTCGTACGTCGGTGAAGAAGTACGGAATTCCGGCGGCGCCGGCCTTGGAGGCCGCGTGTTCGAGATCGATGCCCAGCACGCCGGGACCGGCTTCGGTCGACCCGTAACCCTCCAGCAGGTGCAGGCCGCGCTTCCGGTAGGTGTCGAGCAGGGGCAGCGGCACGGGGGCGCCGCCGCAGATGAGGTACCGCATGCTGCTGAGGTCGGCTGTGGGCCAGTTCGACTGCCGCGCCATGAGGTCGTACATCGTCGGGACGCCGAACATGTACGTGATGCGGTGCTTCTCGATCAGGGAGAGCACGTCCGCCGGATGGAAGGACTCCGTGAGGTAGCAGGTGCCGCCCTTCAGGAGAACGGGCAGCGCCAGCATGTTGAGGCCGGCGGTGTGGAACAGAGGTGCTGAAGCCAGACCGCGCTCGTTGACGCCGAGGTCGAGGTGGACGAGGGCGTTGAAGGCGTTCCAGATCAGGTTGCCGTGGGTGAGCAGCGTGCCCTTGGGGCGTCCCGTGGTGCCGGAGGTGTACATGATCACGCACAGGTCGTCGTGCGTGACGGGTTCGTCCAGCGGGGTCGTCGGTGCGAGCGCCAACTGCTCTTCGTACGCGGTGTCCACTTCGAGCGCCTGTCGGGCACCGGTGGCGACGAGGTCCTTGCAGATGGACGCGTGGACGACGATCGTCGCCCCGCTGTCCGCGAGCTGGTAATCGATCTCGGAGGCCGTCAGACGGGTGTTGAGGGGAACGAAGACCGCCCCCAGCATGCCCGTGGCGAAGAACGCCTCCAGGAAGGAGGGGTGGTTGGGGCCGAGATACGCGACCCGGTCCCCGGCGCCCACGCCGGAGGCTCGGAGAACGTGAGCGAAACGGGTGGCGCGTTCGTGCAGTTCGGCGTAGGTGATGGTTCGGTCCTTGAAGACGACCGCACAGCGATGCGGAGTCCGACGGGCCCGGCGGGCCGGCCACGAGCCCAGTCCTTGGTTGAGCATGGTCATGCGCCTTTCGCCTGGAACGAGCAGGGGAGTCGCTGCGTGCTGCCTAGCGGATGTGAGGGAGGGGCCCGGTTCGCTGCTCGCCTGGAGTAGAACGGCTTTGGCAGCGGAAGGGCTCTGGCCGTCCGCGTCGGCGTGCCGGGGAGTCTCCCCCGAGCTGTGGTGGGAGGTGTGTCGCGGCGGGGAAACGGGCGCCTGCGTGGTCGATGGGTGCCGGAAGCCACCACGCGACGTGTTGTGATCTCTTGCGGAGGGGACACATGGGGTCCCGCGCCGTCTCGGGGGAGACCGCCTCCGTTGTCCGGGGTGCTGACCCCCGCAACGGGGTCCGATCGGGCGGAGATCGGGCACCTGCGGCAAAAACTAGGGTCAGCCGTTGGCCTTGTCAATGAGGGTGCAGGGCGCGGAACCGGCCTGTGGACGAGCCGGCGGCCATGAACGCGTGAGCCACGGCGGGGGTGGGCCGCCCGGATCCGACCGCGTCGCTGGCCGGCGACGCGGCGCTACCCGCCGCTGCGTCATCGCCTCGCACGACGACGGCCGGCGACCCGCCGCGGGCCTCGGGGCGGCCTGCGGCGGTGCTCCGTAGGAGAGTCCGGGACTCCCAGCGGAACATGAAACCTTCTAACAGGTTGCACTGCATCATGCTTCACACTAGCGTACGTGGCATGGCACGGGAACACGGAATTCTGCTGTCCTCGCAGGCCCCACGAATCGACCGGAGAGCGCCTGCGTCCGCACCTGGTCCTGCTCGGAGGCGATCGACGGCATTCCCTTGGTGGATCGACGTGTGCGCCAGAGCGTCGAGGAGTCCGTCGAATTGACCGGCCGTCGGTTTCCCGGCGCTGTGGGGGACCGGGAGCTCCCGCGTGGGTGCGCGATTACCCGTATCACCTGCGTGAGGGGTGAACTGGCGGACGTGGGCGTGACAGGTCGGCCTCACAGCCCGGAGGGCCCTTTCGGCCATGTCTCCCTCGCGAACTCGACAGGCGATGCTCAGACCCTGTCGATCTTCACGAAACGTTGCGCTGTGTGTAGTTCACGTTCGATCCGCTGTCGCGTCTCGCGCAGACGAGGGAGGATCCTCCGCTCCCAGTCATCCGCTGGACTGTGTCCACTGTGCAGGGCGACGTTCAGCGCGGCCATCACCCCGCCCGTGCGATCACAGACGGGCACGGCGATGGAGCGGAGTCCCGGCTCGAGCTCTCCGTCGATCTTCGCGTAGCCGTCTTGGGACGCCCGGAGAAGGGCGGTCTCGAGCTCGTCGCGGTCCGTGACGGTGCGGGAGGTCAGTTCTCGTATCTCCACTCGGTCCAGAAGCGCGCGCCGATCGGCAATGGTCAGGCCGGAGAGCAGTACCCGTCCCAGGGACGTCGCGTATGCGGGCAGGCGGGTTCCCACCGTGAGGTCGACGTTCACGACGCGGCGGCTGGTGGCTCTGGCGATGTACTGCACCATGTCGTGGTCGAGGACGCCGAGGGACACCGATTCGTTGATCTCCCCCGCGAGCGCTTGCAGGTGCGGTTGGGCGAGCTGCGCGAGCGTAGTCCTGGCCAACAGGGGGTAGCCGAGGTCCAAGACACGGGGAGTGAGCCGGTGCTCGCGGTCGGCGACCGACACGAGGCCGAGGTGGGTGAGCGTGATCAGCGCGCGACGGGCCGTGGCGCGGGGAAGGCCCGTGATGTGCGCGACCTCGGCAAGTGTCGGGGTCGGACGGGCTTCGAAGGCGGTCATGACCGTCAGCCCTCGGGCGAGGGACTCGATGAACTCGCGGCCCAGAGCCTGCTTCGAGTTCCCGGTCCAGGTAGCGGTTCCGGCGGTGGGAGGGCTCGCGGGCGGCGGTGACATGCGTTGGACGTGCTCGGCCATGGAGGCCGCTGCCTCGCGCAGACGCGGCAGCAACCGCTCGCGCAGATCTCGGACGCTGTACCGGCTGGTGTGGCTGACGACGCTGACGGCGCAGGCGGTCGGTGTCCGAGGGATGCGGACGGCAAGCGCGACGAGGCCTTGTTCGATCATCTGGTCGTCGGCGGCCCAACCGGATTCCTGAGCGGTCGCCACCCGGGCCCTGAAGTCGTGCTCGTCCGGACCGGGCCCGTGGGGAAGCCGGGGAAACCGGCGGCCGTCGGGGTCTGCGGCTTGCCAGTCGCGCCACGCCTGCCATTGGCCGGGGTCCCAGTCGGCGGCGAAGAGCGCCCCGGGCGCGGTGCGTTCGACGGGGAGTACGTCGCCGGTGCGGAAACTGACGGACATCGCACGGCGTCGAGGCGCCTGATGGATGAAACGGATGGCGTCCTGGTCGGGAACGGCAAGGGAGACGGACTCGTCGAGTTCGTCGGCGAGCCTGTCCACCTGCTCTCCGAGGAGGGCGGGCAGGCGCAGGGATGACAGGTAGGCGTTGCCGAGTTCCATGAGCCGAGGCGCCGGCCGCACGTGCTTGTCGACGACTCGCAGGTATCCCATGGTCGCAAGCGTTCCGACCGAGCGATCGACGGTGGACCGGGCGAAACCGGTGGCGCGTTGCAGTGAACTGAGGCTCAGTTCGCCGCGAGCGTTGCTGAGGGTGCGCAGGATCTCGATGCCGCGGACAAGTGGGGCGACCACCTCGGTCGGTGTCCTGCTCGGTGAGGGGGTCGGCTGCGGCATCTGCGCTCCAGGGCGGTTCCAGTCGGGCTGATCACTGTGTCAGGGCCGTTGACGGCCACACAAGTGATGGGCGACCTGCGACCCCCCGAGTGAATCGCACTTCACCATACGAAGACAAAGCGGCCCACCCTCTCCCGGCCGGAGAGCCGGAGGCCGGGCGCTGGCGCCGGAAGCGCGCCGCGCACACAGATGCACCCGATTCAACCGTACAGAATGTACGGTGCAATCTGCTATATTACGGGAGCGATCATCCAGAACGGGAGATTCACGTGAATGCCCTGCCGGTCAGCACCTATGTCGTCCTCGGCCTGCTCGCGAGCCGAGGGACGTCGACCCCCTACCAGCTCGATCAGGCCATTCAGCGCGGCCTGGGACATTTCTGGGTGTTCCCGCGGTCCCAGCTGTACGCCGAGGCCGGACGCATGGCGCGACGGGGCCTCATCGTCGAGAAGCGGGAGGCGGGCGGTCGTCGGCGGCGGACCCTGGCGATCACCGACGTCGGCCGGGCGGAGCTTCGCCGGTGGCTCGAGACGCCGACCGCTGCGGCGACCGAGATCCACGACGAGGGGGTTCTCCGCCTCTACTTTCAGCCTCTCGGCCGACACGAAGGCGACGCCTCCGAGACGTCCGCCGCTCAGACGATCGCCAGGCTGGCCGCGGAGCAGGAGGAGGCGCACAAGAGGCGTTTGGCGGTCTACCACCGCGCCGTGGCCCATGCCGATGCCGATGCCGATGCGAACGCCAGGGCCATGAAGCCGGGCTCACCCCAACGAGCCGCTCTGGAGCTCGGGATCAGATTCGAGCAGATGATCACTGATTTCTGGCGTGAGATCAGGGAGTCTCCGCATCTGCTTCCCCCCGCGCACGGTGGCGAAGCAGACGGCGGGCAGACTTCCTGACGACGACCTTGGAACGCTGTCGACCGGAAGCCACGGGGCTTTCATGGCCCGACGGCCGGAGGCAGGACCGCGGGCTCCTCCACCGAGGACGGCCGGCGAACGGATGCCCCCGGTCTCACGAGGCGGCCTCAGAACGGGAAGTGCGCCTGGTCCCCGGCGATCGTGACCCAGCGAATGTTGGAGAAGGCCTCGATTCCCCAGCGGCCGCCGAAGCGGCCGTACCCGGACGCCGCGATGCCGCCGAAGGGGGCCTGCGGTTCGTCGCCCACGGACTGATCGTTGACGTGGACGATGCCCGTACGGATCCCCCGCGCCACCTGGAGCCCCCGAGTCGCGTTCTCGGTGATGATGCCGCACGTCAGCCCGTATTCGGTGTCGTTGGCCAGCTCGACGGCCTCGTCGTCGGTCGAGAAGGAAGAGATCGCGACGACCGGACCGAACGCCTCGCCACGATGCAGCGCCGCGTCGGAAGGAAGGTCCACGAGCACGGTCGGCGGGTACACCGCACCGTCCGGCCGGCCGCCGCCCGCCAGCAGTCTCGCGCCCTTGGCCACGGCGTCGTCCACCCGCTGCGCGAGCCGTTCGGCCGAGTCGGCGCTGATCATGGGTCCGACGATGGTGGAGGGCTGGAACGGGTCACCGACGCCCAGACCGCCCGTCTTCGCGACGAACTTCTCGGTGAAGCCGTCCACGAGGGACTCGTGGACGAGGACGCGGTCGGCTGACATGCAGATTTGACCGGCGTTCATGAACGCCGCGAACGCCGCGGCGTTGACGGCGTAGTCGAGGTCGGCGTCGTCCAGCACGATGACCGAGTTCTTGCCCCCGAGTTCGAGAACAGCGGGCTTCAGGTGATCGGCCGCGAGTCGGCCGATCACCCGGCCGACCGCTGACGAGCCCGTGAAATTGACTGCGCGTACACGTGCGTCGGCGATCAGGGTCTCAGCGATCGTCGCGGCGTCGGCCTTGTCGTTCGTCACGACGTTGAGCACGCCGTCCGGCAAGCCAGCCTCTCGCAGAACGTCTGCGATGAACAGGCCGCCGGCGATCGGCGCCTCTTCACTGGGCTTCATCACCACGGTGTTTCCGGCGGCGATCGCCGCCGCGACCGCGCGTACGCCGAGTATGAGGGGCGCGTTCCAGGGCGAGAAGGCGGCCACGACGCCCACCGGCTCACGCACGGCGAGGCTGAGGACGTTCTGTTCCTGGGAGGTGAGAACGTCACCGCGCGGTGCTGTGACGGCGGCGGCGGCTTCACGAAGAGTGCCGGCCGCCAGAGCGACGTTGAACAACGCCCACGGACGAGTTCCGCCCACCTCCGCGGCCATCATTTCCACGGCTTCCTCACCTCGGCGCTCGAACAGCTCCGCAGCCGCGAGGAAGATCTCCCGTCGACGGGAGGGCCCCGTCCGGGCCCAGGCGGGGAACGCGTCATCGGCCGCCTTCACCGCCGCCGACACGTCCTCGGGTCCGGCGGCGGCGACAGTGGCGTACGGCTGACCGCCGAAGGGGCCGACGTCCTCGGTCGTCCTGCCCGACACGGCCGGGACCTCGTCGGAGCCGATGAGAAGAGAGCGTTGCAGAGGCATGGCTGGTTCCTTAGCTGAGACCGCCCACGTGGGCCCACCAGGCAGGGCGTGACCGGCGACGTCGCCCATCGCGGATGATGTGTTCGCCTGGTGAAATCTTATTCAATCGATGCCCCGAGTCTGAGGTGCGCGAAGCGCCGATGTCAACGCATCGGGCGGATGGAGCCCCCGGCAGCGGATGCGCGCCCTCTGACACACCGGCAACGGCCGGGCGCCCGGACTCAGGTACCGAGGCCGGGGCTCCGCCACTGCTGGTTCGGCGCACCGTGGCGGGGGCGGCGATCGCGGAATCCGGTTCGAGGACATCGCGATAGGCGCGCACGGAGCGCGATGCCCTCCCTGGCTGGGGGGCGGAGCAGGTGCGGTGGACGCACCGGCCCCGAGGGGCCGCCCGCCCCCACGACGTCGCGCCGTCCGCCGTGGTCGGCCCTCCGGCGGCTTGAGGTCCCACGCGGCAGGGGCCCACGGCCGAAAGAGGGGACCGACGGCCCGACCGGCGCGGTCCAGGGCATTTCCGACTGGGCTTGACCAGGGCCACGGGGACACGAGAGAGTGATAAAACTTGCACTGCTAGTTTCGAGGCCGGTCATCGTGAATCTCGAACTTTCCGAAGAACTGACCGCCGTCCGCCCCGCCGCGGACTTCGTGAACCGCGCGATCGCCTCCCACCAGCCGGTACAGGAGATGCTCGCCGACACCAAGGTGGAGCTGGAGGCCGCCCGGCCGCTGGTGTGGTGGTCGCCGACCTCGTCGAGCGCGTGCAGCCGTTCCGAAGGGAATTCCCCGTCGCCAGACCGTACGCCTCCGAGGCCGCAGCCAAGGCCGCCCGCACCGCGCTCCAGGCCCTCGGCGGTTACAGCCTCCTCGACGTACATCCCGTCGACGCATCCGTGACGCCCGCGAGACGACCCGCCACGAAGGCACGACCTCGACCCAGACGCTGATCACCGGCGCGCCCTCACCCGGCGGCAACGCCTCCCGCCCCCGTAGTCCCCTCGCCCCCTGGAGCCATGACCGTGCGACCCGTGTACTTCGCCGCCGCCCGCCGCACCCCGATCGGCCGCCTACGCGGCGCCCTGTCCTCCGTACGTCCCGACGACCTCGCCGCGACCGCCCTCCGCGCCGTCCTGGATGACGTGCCCGGCCTCGACCCCGCCCGGATCGACGACGTCTACTGGGGCGCCGCCAACCAGGCCGGTGAGGACAACCGCAACGTGGCCCGAATGGCCGTCCTGCTGGCCGGCCTGCCCGACACCGTCCCCGGTGCCACCCTCAACCGGCTCTGCGCCTCCGGCCTGGAGGCCGTCACCACCGCCGCCCGCGCCATCGCCTCCGGCGAGGCCGACATCGTCCTGGCGGGCGGCTCCGAGTCCATGAGCCGCGCGCCCTTCGTCCTGCCCCGCCCCGACCAGGCACTCCCCCACCAGCAGGAAATCTTCGACACCAAGCTGGGCTGGCGGATGACCAACCCGCGCATGAAGGACCTCCACGGCGTGCTCTCGATGGGCGAGACCGCCGAGGAGGTCGCCGCCCGGTACGGCATCAGCCGCACCGACCAGGACGCCTTCGCGCTGCGCAGCCACCGGTTCGCCACAGCGGCGCGTGACGGCGGCCTCTTCGACGCCGAGATCACGCCCGTCACCCGGCCCGACGGCACCGTGGTCACCCAGGACGAGTCCATCCGGGCCGACACCACGGCCGAGAAACTGGCCGCCCTCAAGCCCGTCTTCCGCCCCGGCGGCACCGTCACCGCCGGCAACGCCTCCCCCATGAACGACGGAGCCGCCGCCCTCCTCCTCGTCAGCGAGGAGGTCCTGCGCGAGCTGGACCTGGAACCCTTCGGCCGGTACGTCGCAGGTGCCAGCGCCGGAGTGCACCCCGACGTCATGGGAACCGGGCCGGTCCCGGCCGTCCAGCGCGTCCTTTCCCGCACCCGTCGCGCCGTCGGCGACATCGGCACGGCCGAGTTCAACGAGGCCTTCGCCGCCCAGGCCCTCGCCTGCGTCCGCGAACTCGGCATCGACCCCGAACGCGTCAACCCCCAGGGCGGCGCCATCGCCCTCGGCCACCCCCTCGGCGGCTCCGGCGCCCGCATCCTCACCACCCTCCTCCACCGCATGCGCCGCACCGGCGACCGCCACGGCCTCGCCACCATGTGCGTCGGCGTCGGCCAGGGCACCGCCGTGCTCGTCGACCGCGACTGACCCCACCCTCGACTCGTACGGGAGAACCAGAGATGAGCCGTTTCACCGACAAGGTCGCCGTGGTCACCGGCGCCGCCCAGGGCATCGGCGCCGCCACCGCGCTCCGCCTCGCCGAGGAGGGCGCGACCGTCGCCGTGGTCGACCTCACCGAGGACCGGGCTCAAGGCACCGTCGACGCCATCACCGCCAAGGGCGGCACCGCCCGCGCCTACGGCTGCGACGTCGCCGACTTCGACGCCGTCAAGGCGGCGTTCGCGCGGATCGCCGCTGACTTCGGCACCCTCCACATCCTCGTGAACAACGCCGGCATCACCCGGGACAACCTCTTCTTCAAAATGCCCAAGGACGACTGGGACACCGTCCTCGCCGTCAACCTCACCAGCGCCTACAACTGCGCCCAGGCGGCCCAGACGTACCTGGTCGGCCAGAAGTACGGGAAGATCGTCTCCCTCAGCTCCCGCTCCGCCCTCGGCAACCGCGGACAGGCCAACTACGCCGCCGCCAAGGCCGGCGTCCAGGGGCTGACCGCGACCCTCGCCATCGAGCTCGGGCCGTTCGGCGTCAACGTCAACGCCGTCGCGCCCGGCTACATCGCCACCGCCATGACAGCCGCCACCGCCGAACGGGTCGGCTCCAGCGCCGACGAGCACCAGCGGCTCGCCGCCGAGCGCACCCCGCTGGGCAGGGTCGGCACTCCTGAGGAGGTCGCCTCCGTGGTCGCCTTCCTCGCCTCCGACGACGCCTCGTACGTCAGCGGCCAGACGCTGTACATCAACGGCGGTGCGCGCTGACCGGTGGCG
Source organism: Streptomyces sp. NPDC107498 (assembly GCF_055582805.1). Lineage (NCBI taxonomy): Bacteria > Bacillati > Actinomycetota > Actinomycetes > Kitasatosporales > Streptomycetaceae > Streptomyces > Streptomyces sp. NPDC107498. The sequence continues at coordinate 34,678 of NZ_JBVJPE010000028.1, forward strand.
TGATCTGACCGGTGTGACAGACGGGTGGGAGGCGCCCGGGCCGCCCGGCATGCGGGGCCCGGGCCGTGCCCTGTCAGAGAACCGCGGCGGCGAGGCGCATGCCGCCCTGCCGACCCTTCGAATCAACCCCTCTGATCGGCGCGTTCTCTCGATGCGCCAGGACGGGCCGGCCCGAGGGCCGGCCCGTCCTGCGACGTTGTTCGCCCCACTCCCAGGGCATTGTTCATCGAGTCGATCGCGCGGCGGGACCAGTCCAGCTCGCCTCGGGCCCGAGTTCGTCGAGGACCGAGCGGTAAAGCCCGGCCCGTACGCGGGCCTTCATCCGTTCCGGGAAGCTCCGGTGGGCCGTCGCTCCCGACGGCCCGAACGACGTCGGCTCCCCCGACCCGTCTGGCACCGGCCGTTCGACGAACTCCGTCACGGGCCGGCAGCCGACCGGGCCGACCGCATGAGATGGTTTCTGGCCCAAGAGCCGCTCCACCGGATCAGCCGGATCCCTCACGGCATGGTCCCGGATGCGCCCAGGGCCGCGGGCGGCGCCGACGGCACAGCCGCCGAGCGCCACACCACCGCCCGGATCGTCCCGGAGGAACGCGGCGCCCTCGGAGCTGGGCACCGCGCCGAGATCGTCGAGCGGTGCTGCCGGTCCGAAAGCCGCCGACCATCCTGAGGACGAGGTCGGCGTGCTCCGCGCCGACCTCGTCCTCAGGATGGTCGGCGCTCAGAAGTAGTAGCGGGAGACCGACTCGGCCACGCAGACCGGCTTCTCGGAACCCTCGCGCTCCACCGTCACCGCCGCCGTCACCTGCACGCCGCCGCCCGCCTCCTCGACCTTGGTCAGGACCGCGGTGGCGCGCAGCCGCGAGCCGACCGGCACCGGGGCGGGGAAACGCACCTTTTCCGTACCGTAGTTGACGCCCATCTTCACGCCCTCGATCCGCAGTACCTGCGGGACGAACTGCGGCAGCAGCGACAGGGTGAGATAGCCGTGCGCGATCGTTGTCCCGAATGGGCCGGCGGTGGCGCGCTCCGGGTCGACGTGGATCCACTGGTGGTCCCCGGTCGCCTCCGCGAAGAGGTCGATCCGTTTCTGGTCGATCTCCATCCACTCACTGTGCCCCAGCTGCTCGCCGATCCCCGCGCGCAGCTCCTCGGCGGAGGTGAAGATCCTCGGCTCGGTCATGCTCCTGGTCCCTTCTCGTATGACATGTCAACGGTTCGCACCTAAGCGCTTGCTCAGAACGTGAGGGGGGTGCCGCCCTCAGTACCGGCACCCCCGCCTCAACCCGTCGGCCCGCAGCTCTCGGTGTCGATCTCCAGGAGCGTGGCTTCGTTGTAGCGTGCCCCGTGGACGGTGGTGCCGTTCAGCACCCGTCCGGCCGCGTCGAGGACCTCGCCGGCTACGTCGAGGCTGAGGACGGACAGGTTCTCCCGCAGGTGGTGTACCGAACGGGTTCCCGGTATGGCCACGACGTGGGAGCCGTGGGAGAGAACCCAGGCGAGGGCCAGCTGGGCCAGGGTGAGGCCGACGCTGTCGGCGATCTCCTCCAGCGAACCCCGCAGCGCCAGGTTGCCCGGATAGTGACGCTCGTCGAAGCGAGGCATGTTCCGGCGGATGTCCCCCGCAGGAAGCGCACCGGGGTCCGGGGGCGCCGAGGTGAGGAAGCCGCGGGCCAGCGGGCTGAAGGCCACCAGGGCGACGCCGAGTTCCCGCGCCGCCTCCAAGGTTCCCTGCTCGGGGTTGCGCGTCCACAGGCTGTACTCGTTCTGCAGGGCGGCGATCGGGTGCACGGCGTGGGCCCGTCGCAGGGTCGCGGCGGACACCTCGGAGAGGCCGAGCGCGCGCACCTTCCCCGCCGCGACGAGCTCGGCCATCGCGCCGACGCTCTCCTCCACCGGGACCTGCCGGTCGAGCCGGTGCAGGTAGTAGAGGTCGATGACGTCGGTGCGCAGTCGGGCCAGCGCCTCGTCCACGGTGCGCCGGAGGGTCTCCGGCCGTCCGTCGATGACGCGCCGGCCGTCGACCCCGGTCATCCCGCACTTGCTGGCCAGCACGATCCGGTCCCGGTGTGGGGCCAGGACCCGGCCGACCAGCTCCTCGTTCGCGCCGAAGCCGTAGAGGGCGGCGGTGTCGAAGAGCGTGACGCCCTCCTCCAGCGCCGTCAGCAGCACCTTCTCGGCGGCCTCCTGCGTCGGCGGGACACCGTACGCGTGGCTCAGGTTCATGCAGCCCAGGCCGATGGCCGGGACCTCGAACGGACCGACCCGGCGCGGGGCGAGCCCCGCGCCGGGTCGCGAAGCGGCGGTCACGGGCCCGCGACGGCGTTCAGCTGCTGCTCCAGCGCCGCGTCGCCTTCGCCTCCGAGGGCCCGCACCAGCATGTCGGCGAGGACCTTCACGTCGTGCAACGCCGGGTTGAGGCAGGCGGGGCCTGCGCCGACTACGGCGACGGGGGCCGAGACGGCGGTGTCGACGGGGGCATCGGCCATGGCAACTCCTGAGCGGCTGAGAACGTTGCGGACCCCCGAACGTTGACAGCCGGTCCCACGCCCCGTCGCTGCCGTTTCCATCAGGCGGAAGCCCGTTCTGGGCCGGAACTCAGGAGGTCGTACGGCTACGGCGACCGAGTTCGTCGGAGATTCCGTGAACGGCCCGCATCAGCGGCTCCCGCAGACGGTGGGAGCGACTCGCCCTCTGCGCCGCGATCACCACCCCCAGCGCGGCGGTCACTGGCCCTGCCCGGCCGAGGCGTACGGGCGCGGCCACCGCGACGGTGCTCTCCGACAACTGGCGGTCGCTCACGAAGACGTGCTCACGGCGGATCCGGTCCAACTCGGCGCGCAGCGCTTTGCGGTCGACGACGGTGTGCTGGGTCCACGCCCGCAGCGGTGCGTCGAGAACCTCTTCCTGGATTTCTTGCGGCGCGTGTGCGAGGAGGATGCGGCCCATGCCCGTGGAGGCGACTGGGAAACGAGTTCCGACCGTCGTGAGCAGGTCCACCGAGCGGTGCCCGGCGATCCGCTCGACGAAGACGAGCTCCGAGCCTTCCCGCACCGCGAGCTGGACGTTCTCGTGCGTGACCTCGTACAGGTCCTGCATGAACGGCAGCGCCACATCACGCAGGATCTGGGTGCGGGGGCACCCCGAGGCGATCTCCCACAGTCGCAGCCCCACATGCCACGTCCCGTCTTCGGCCCGCTCCAGGACGCCCCAGCGCGCCAGCTCGGCCACCACCCGGTGCGCGGTGCTCAGAGCAAGCCCCGTGCGCTGGGCGATCTCCGACAAGGTCTGCGACGGATGCTCGCGGTCGAAGGCTGAGAGGACCTCCAGGACTTTTCCGGCCGCCGTGCTCCTGGTTGTGCTCATGTCGGCAGTCTTGCAGACCCTCGTCGAGGAGCACCGCCGGGCGCCGTAGAGCAGGTTCGGCACGCTCGCGGACTGCCCGTGCGCTTCGATCGCGCCGACGGGGTCGAGATCGTTCGACGGGTGGGCGAAGGTGCCGAAGCCGATCTGCTCGTCCTCGCCGACGGCGCCCTGGCCGCGCTGGACGGGGAGGGCGCGTCCTCCGGGTGGTCGCGTGTCGGCGCCGTCTGCGGACGTGGTGCCGCCGCTGCTGACGCCGTGCGCGTCGGCCGGCAAACCCGTGGGGCGCGGGACGCGCGCCCGCCTCACAGGGCCGGCCGAGAGGGGCGGCTCCCATGGTCGCGCCTGCGCTCCGCAGCCGTTCGACCGCGGCGTACCACGGAACGCGTACCGTTGCGCCGGACCCGGCCGGTGTCACCCCGGACGGCACGGCGTCGCTACGGGTGAGGAGGAAGCCCCGGAAGCCTTCGGCAGAGGCACCGGGCCGGTCCGCGGTGCGCCGCTGTCGCCCGATCGGACGCGGACACGACGAACGGCCCGCGCGGCACACGCGGGTCGGCACGATCCGGCCGTGTGGCGGCCTCCACCGGACGCGGCACCCGTGTTCCGGCGTCCGGCGGAGGTCGTCTCCCCTCCCGGCGTCTCAGCGCAAGTAGATGCGGCCGGGGTCGAGTTCCTCGCGCAGCAGACGCAGTTCCTCAGGGGTCGGCGGCGGGCTCTCGGCCAGATCCCCGTCGACCTTCAGGTCCCAGCCCGTGGCCGCGACGACCTGGTCGGCCCGGACCCCGGGGTGCACGGCGACCAACCGCAATTCGTCGTCGATGTCCTCTCGCGCGAGAACCCCGAGGTCGGTGATCACCCGGGTGACCCCCCTGCCGTGGGGCCGGGCGCCTCCTCCGATGTCGCGGGCCCGCCGGGGGCTCGGGGAGGTGCAGAAGTCCAGCTCCTCCACGAAGTTCTTGATGGAGTGACGGCGCATCACCGCAAAGACCTCACGTGCTCCGGCCATCACCTCGGCAGCACCGCCCGATCCGGGCAGCCTCACCCTGGGCCGCCGTGCGTCGCCGATGACCGAGGAGTTGAGGCTGCCGTAACGGTCGATCTGCGCCGCACCCAGGAACCCGACCTCGATCCGCCGGCCCTGGAGGACGTAGCCGAAGAGCTGCGCCATGCCGAGCACGGACTCCGCTCCGGTGACGAGGACCGGGTCCGTGACGCTGCGCGGCGGAGCCTTCGGGTAGGCGCCGATCACGCCCGACTCGTAGGCGGTCTCGATGTCCGGAGCCACCGTGCGCCGGGCGAGTGCGACGGCCAGGGTGGGCAAGCCGTGCCCCGAGAAGACCAGCCTCCGGCCCGCCAGCTCGCGCGCCGCGGCCACGGTCAGGAGCTCGCTTCTGGTGACGTCGGTCATGGTCGCCTCCCGTAGTCGACCGGCGCCGCCGGCTGCTCGCCGACCACCAGCCCGTCCCAGTGGTCCGGCCCCAGGCCGGCGAGGAATTCGTCGTGGTTCCTGGTGCCCCGGATGTGCCGGTCGATCCAAGTACGCAACGCCGACGCGTCACGTGCCAGTTCGGACCACTCGCGCTGGAACGCGTCATCCCGGTCGTAGTAGCCCTGGGCCGGCGACGGATGGGCTCCACGCGGGCACTCCACCACCGCGTCCACCACGTGCGAGGGCACCAGGGTGCGGTTCGGATCGGACCGCACGACGACGTCGTCGACGATCTCCTCGACGGTCACGATGACGGCTCGCGCGGCGAACGCCGCCTCTTGCTGGACCCCGAGGATGCCCCATGCCTGGATGTTCCCGGCTCGGTCGGCGCGCTGCGCATGGATGACGGAGACATCCGGGTTCAGTGGTGGCACCACGTGGATCTGCCCCCCACCGTAAGGATCGGTGACGCTTCTGATCATGGGGTTGTGCGTGACCAGGTCGCTGCCCGTGAGGGAGCCGATCGGCGCGAACGGCAGTCCGGCCGCGCCCGCGGCGTAGCGGGTGACCATGCTGCCCATGCTGTACTCCTCGAGTTCCAGCGGTTCGGGATCGTGGTGCTCGATCCGCCGCCGGACCTCGTGCAGCGAGCCGGCCGTGCTGTTGCCCACGAAGGACGAGACCAGCTTCGACACACAGCCGGCGGCGAGCAGTTGATCGACGAGGGGGTCACCGGCCATCCGCACCAGGGTCAGGTCCGTGATGCCCTGCCGAATGATCTCGTGTGCGGCGGCGCTCGGCACCAGGTGGCCGAAGCCTTCCAGCGCCACGGTCCGCCCGTGCCGCACGTAGCGGGCCACCGCGTCGCTCAGAGACATGCGCTTGTCGCGCCTCTCGACGGCTCCAGGCATGCCGGTCACTCCCCCTCCCGGGTCCCGCCCGGCGGGCGCAGCTCGGACTTGAGTACCTTTCCGGCGGCGGACCTGGGCAACGAGTCGACGACGTGGACGGCGCGGATCTTCTTGTACGGCAGTACGCGCTCGGCGACGTACGCCATCAACGCGTCCGGGTCGACGGCGGCGGTGCCGAGGCGCGCCACGACGAAGGCGACCGGTTCTTCTCCGACGGCCGGGTCCGCTCTGCCGACGACGGCCGCGGCTCCCACGTGGGGGTGGCCGTGCAGGATGTCCTCGAGTTCGCGCGGGTAGACGTTGTAGCCCTTGTAGATCAGCATCTCCTTGGCGCGGCCCACGAGGAAGACGTAGCCCTCTTCGTCCAGGTAGCCGAGGTCTCCCGTGCGCAACCAGCCGTCCGTGTACTGCTCGGCAGTGGCTTCGGGTCTGTTGAGGTATCCAGCGGTGACCTGCGGTCCACGCACCCAGAGCTCCCCGACCTCGGTGGGGCCGAGTGCGTCCCCGCCTTGCGAGGGAACGATCCGCACGTCGGTGTCGAAGAGTGGCAGCCCTACGCTGCCGGGCTTGCGGCGCGAGCCGCGCAGCATCGGTGTGGAGGCCACGACGCACGTGCACTCGGACAGTCCGTAGCCCTCTGCGACCACCGCCCCGGGGAAGGCGGCCTCCAGAGCGCTCAGGGTGGTCGCGTCGATCGGCGCGCTTCCGGAGGAGAGAGCACGGACCGAGGAGAGATCCCGCTCGCTCACCTCGGGGCTCTGCAGCAGCGCGTGCCACATGGCGGGGCTGCCCAGGAGATAGGTGGCTCGATGGCGCTCGACGGCTCCGAGCAGGCCCTCCGGAGAGAACCGACCGATGAGGACGACGGTGGTGCCGCACAGCAGCAGGAAGGTCGTGGTGACGAGTGCGTGCACGTGGAAGAGGGGAGACACCAGGATGGTCACTCCGTCGCCGGGTCGCAGCGCGGCGTCCTCCTGCTCCTGTGTCATCGGTTGCAGTGTGAGGTCACCCCGCTGATCGACGACGGCCAGGTGGGCGGCGCGCCAGGCGGTCATCTGCGTCACGTTGGCCACCACGTTGCGGTGCAGGACGCGGACGCCCTTGGGCACGCCGGTGGTGCCTCCGGTGTAGATGAGGTGGGCTACGTCGTCCCCGCTCACGGTGACCTGCGGCAGCTCGTCAGGCGGGTCCGTAGCGAAGTCCCCCAGGGCCACTACGTCCTCGTGGTCCGGCAGACCGACATCGGACGGAGCGCAGGTGCTCGGCGGGGCCACGACGACGGTCCGCAGGGGGGTGTCCCGGCGTGCGTCGAGGAGTGCGGTGATGTGGGCGGGATGGCTGACCGCGAGCACGGCGCCGGTGTCGAGGAGCTGGTCGCGCAGTCCGGACGTGGGCTGGAGCGGGTTCGTCGGCGCCGCGGTCGCGCCGGCCATCAGCGTGCCGTAGTAGCCGATCAGGAAGTACGCGTTGTTGGGCAGGTGCAGAAGCACGACGTCACCGGCGCCGACACCGGCCTCGCGCAGTCCCTGCGCGAATGCCAGGGCGTGCGCGTGCAGTTGGGCATAGCTGAGCCGCTCCTCACCGTCCACGACGGCGGGCCGGTCACCGTACATCCGTGCCGCGGCTGTGAGCAGCGCCCCCACGGGGAGGTCGGGGTAGTCGAGAGAGGCCGGCATGCCCTCTGGCCAGTACGTACGCATAGCTCCGCTCCTTCAGTGGAAGGGGGCCTCCGAGTGCCGGAGAGCGGTTGCTCACCGGCACGCTTCCCTCTCCGCTGCGAGGCGGCGAGAACGGAGGAGCCTGCGGCCAGACCGGCCGCCGGGAGGAAGAGGGAAGATCGCCGGGGGTCGGCCCGTCACCTGAGGGGAACGTCCAGCACGGACTTGCGGTGGCTGAACGCCTCCATGGAATGACGACCGCGGTAAGCACCGAAACCGCTCTCCCCCACACCCCCGAAGGGCAGTCCGGGGACGGACAGCTGCTGCATCGGCCAGCCGAACACGAGACCGCCGGAGGTCGTCTCCGCGGCGAGCCGACGACGCGTGGTGTCGTTTCCGGTGAACGCGTACAGGGCCAGGGGCCTGTCGCGGTCATTGATGAAGTCGATCGCCTCGTCGAGACCCGTGACCGTCAGGATCGGCAGAACGGGGCCGAAGATCTCCTCGCGCATGACCGGGTCGTCCGCCGTCACGTCGGCCAGGACGGTCGGCGCGATGTATCGGTCCGCACGGTCGGTCTGGCCGCCCACGACTGTCCGGCCGGAGTCCAGGAGCGCGGTGAGACGGTCGAAGTGGCGCTCGTTGACGACCCGACCGTAGTCGGCGGAGTGCTGCGGGTCGCTGCCGAAGAGCGCGCGCACGGCGTCTGCGATCGCTGCTTCGAGGGCAGGGGCGGTGTCGGGGTCGGTCAGAACGTAGTCGGGTGCGATGCAGGTCTGGCCGGCGTTGGTGAACTTCGACTGCACCAGACGCTCTGCCGTCACGCTCAGGTCGGCGTCACGGTCGACGAACACCGGTGACTTGCCACCGAGTTCCAGCGTGACCCGGGCCAGATTCGCTGCGGCCGACCTCATCACGATGCGTCCGACCGTGCCGTTGCCGGTGTAGAAGACGTGGTCGAGACGCTGCGCCAGCAGCGCGGTGGTCTCGGGGACACCGCCCTCGACCACCACGACGGCCTCCTCGTCGAGGTACCGGGGCAGCAGTTCCGCGATCAGAGCCGATGTCGCGGGCGTCTGCTCGGCGGGCTTGACGATGACGGCGTTTCCCGTGGCGAGCGCGCCTGCCACGGGCACCAGGAGCAGGTTGACCGGATAGTTCCACGCGGAGATGACCAGAGTGACACCGAGGGGGTCGAGCTCGGTTCGGGCCGTGGTATCGGTCGGGAACCATCGGGGCACGGGAACGGGTCGCGGGGCCAGCCATTCGTCCAGCTGCTTCAGACAGTTGTCGATCTCGCGGACGGTCGAACCGACCTCCATGCGGTCGACCTCCGCCCGGGGCTTGCGGAGGTCCTGGAACAGGGCTTCCGCGAAGTCGTCGGCGTTCTCGGTGAGCAGCTCGCGCAGTCGCATGAGCTGTTCCCTTCGCCATGAGAGCTGCCGTGTGCGTCCACTCCGGAACGTGGCGCGCAGCCGTTCGACGATCGCGGCTGCGTCAATGCTCGCAGAGTCCGTGGTGGTATCGGTGACCTGGGTGGTCATGGGGCTCCCCTTCCTGCTGTCGGAAACGGGTGGATTGTTGCCGGATGGAACGACGGCCGCGTTGTCGCGCACCGATGTCCCGGCCGTATGCCGAACCCAGGTTCGGCCGGTGAAAGGGCGCGAACAGCGGCGCCGAAGGCGTAAGGCCGGAGGGCATCCGCTTGCGACGCGCTCGAACGAATTGCGAACAACGCGGCAGGTATCGAACAGGCATCGCCGAGCAGGGCGGCTCCCGCACCGCACGGGCAGCCTCGTGCGGCGGTCCAGCAGATCGGAGGTGCAGGTCTTACCGACACGTCGTTCGCGGAATCACCGAACCGGTCGGCGACACCCTCATGGATGTTGACTCGATCATACGAGCCGGACCGCGCAGCCGACATCGTCAGGTTCGGACGGTTGCCCGCGCGGAGAACGGCTGCGGCACCACCCCCGAACCGTAAGCGCTTTCTCAGCGTTCCGACTTCGCGAACTCGCCGACCCCGGCCGGTGACCCTTTGGTCGAGACCATCCAGAGGCCAATATCAAAGAATCATGCAACTCGTTGCATACGGAGGGGTGTGGCTCTACAAATAAAGAAACGGAGCCCAATGAAGAAAGAGCCGCGCTCATGAATGCGTATCCCCGTCTGCTGAGCCCACTCGACCTCGGATTCACCACGCTCGCGAACCGGGTTCTCATGGGTTCGATGCACCTTGGCCTTGAGGAGGCGGAGCATGGCTTCGAGCGCATGGCCGCCTTCTACGCGGAACGCGCCAGAGGAGGAGTCGGACTCATCGTCACCGGTGGAATCGCGCCCGAACAGCGTGGCTCGACCCGCCGCAACGGAGCGAAACTGACGACCGAGACTGAAGCCGAGCAGCACACGCTGATCACCGAGGCGGTTCACCGGGAGGGCGGGCGCATCGCGGTACAGCTGCTGCACGCCGGCCGATACGGCCGCCACCCCGAGCTGGTGGCCCCCAGTGCGATTCAGGCACCCATCAACCGGTACCTGCCGCACGCACTGACCGACGACGGAGTCGAAGAGACGATCGAGAGCTTCGTCAGGGCTGCCGGGCTGGCCCAGGCCGCCGGGTACGACGGCATCGAGATCATGGGCTCCGAGGGGTACCTGATCAATCAGTTCACCGCACCGGTGACCAACCACCGCGCCGACCGCTGGGGAGGTACGCCCGAGAACCGGATGCGCTTCCCCGTGGAGATCGTCCGCAGGGTGCGCGAACGGGTGGGCGACGACTTCATCCTCATCTACCGCCTGTCGATGCTCGACCTGGTGCCCGGCGGCAGCACCCTCGACGAGGTTGTCGCCCTGGCCAAGGCCGTGGAGGCGGCCGGGGCCACGATCATCAGCACCGGAATCGGCTGGCACGAGGCACGCGTTCCCACCATCGCGGCCTCGGTACCCCGCGCGGCGTTCACCTGGGTCACCCGCAGGCTCATGGAGAGCGTCACCGTGCCCCTCGTAGCGAGCAACCGCATCAACACGCCCGACGTGGCGGAACGCGTGCTGGCCGAGGGACACGCCGACCTGGTCGCCATGGCACGCCCTTTCCTCGCGGACCCCGATTTCGTCGCCAAGGCCGCCTCTGGACGCCCCGAGTCGATCAACACCTGCATCGCCTGCAATCAGGCGTGCCTGGACCACACGTTCAGCGGAGAGGTCACCTCGTGCCTGGTGAACCCCAGGGCGGGCCGCGAGACGGAACTGGTCCTGGCCCCGACGCGCCACCGCAAGCGTGTGGCAGTCGTGGGCGCCGGCCCCGCGGGGCTGGCCTTCTCCGTGACAGCCGCCGAACGGGGTCACCTGGTCACGCTCTTCGAAGCCGGCGACGAGATAGGCGGACAGCTCAACATCGCCCGACGAGTACCGGGGAAGGAGGAGTTCGACGAAACCGTCCGCTACTTCCGCGTCCAGTTGGAGGCCAAGGGCGTGGACGTACGCCTCCGCACCCGCGCCACGGCCGCCCGCCTCGGGGACGGCTCCTTCGACGAGGTCGTCCTCGCGACCGGCATCACGCCTCGCGTCCCCCAGATCCCCGGCGTGGACCGGCCTGAGGTCGTCAACTACCTGGACGTCCTGCGGGACCGCGTCCCGGTGGGCGAACGCGTCGCCATCATCGGAGCCGGCGGCATCGGATTCGACGTCGCGAGCTATCTCACCGACCCAGGGACCCGGGCGAGCCTGCGACCCGAGGTCTACTTCGCCCACTGGGGGGTGGACACCGAGTACCGCTCCGCCGGCGGCGTGGCGACACCCGCCCAGCCCGCCGTGACCCGTACCGTTCACCTCCTGCAGCGCAAAACCACGAAGGTCGGCGCCGGCCTGGGCACCACCACGGGGTGGATCCACCGCACCGAATTGCGCCGCCGCGGTGTCACGATGACCGCAGGCGCCACCTACGAGCGCATCGACGACCAGGGACTGCACATCACCGTGGACGGAGAACCACTCGTCATTCCCGTCGACACCGTGGTGCTGTGCACGGGCCAGGATTCCGATCGCGCGCTCCTGGACGAGCTGCGCGGCTCAGGCCTGAGGACCCACGTCATCGGGGGCGCTGAGGTTGCGGCCGAACTCGACGCCAAGCGGGCGATCCGACGGGGAACCGAGCTGGCCGCGGCACTCTGAGCGCCCCGCCCTGCCCGTCACCACGCACACCCGCCTGCGGATCATCTGGCCCGGGGCCCACCACCTCCGGGCCAAGGCGGACCTCCCCGTCGTACCCGTGGCTCAACCCGCACGGTGCGGTGCGACGGACCGGCGGGACCCGTCTCCGAGTGGACGCGTCCATCAGTGCGCGCTCCACAAACTGACGCCGTGTTCCGCCCGGCTGAACCAGTTACGCATCGGCGCCCCGACCCCGATCCCCCAAAGGACTCGGGGGCGAAGGACGTCGGGGATTCACGTACGTGGTGTCACGACTTGGGTGGTCTCCGAAAGGGACTGCGACGAGCGCACCCGATCGAAGGCCGAGGGGACCATGAAGACCTTTTAGCCACCGGGATGCGAACTATGCTCACAAGATCGATTTCGTGAGGATCAGCCGGCTGCCGGAACGCGCGACTGAAATCGGCCAGCCCCTGAGGAGGCCAACATGTATCCAGAACTTCGCGGATTGTCTTCCATGGCGACCCGGCTCATTCTCGCCGAACTGTCAGAGCGTGTCCGGCCCGACCGTCGGATCACCATCCGCTTCGAATCCGCCGGCGGGGTCGACATCGCCCGGCGCATACGCGAGGGTGCCGCGGCCGACGTGCTCGTGCTGGGCGACGGGGCACTGGCCCGGCTGGAGAGCGAGGGCCTGTTGCGGGAGGGAACCATGCTGCCGCTGTGGATCTCCCAGGTCGTCGCCGCCGTGCCGGAGCGGGCTCAGTTCGGCCCTGCGCTTCGTACGACGAACGACCTGCGAAGGCTCCTGACGGCCTCGAAGCGCATCGCCTACTCCACCGGCCCCAGTGGCACGGCGCTGGTGGACCTGATCAGCCGGCTCGACCTCACCGACGCGCTGGAGCACCGGCTCGTCCAGGCACCTCCGGGTGTCCCCGTGGGAAGCCTGCTCGCCTCCGGAGAAGCCGACCTGGGCTTCCAGCAGCACAGCGAACTGCTGGGGCTGGCGGGTGTCACCATTCTGGGAGCGCTGCCTGAGGATACGGCGATCACCTCCACCTTCAGCGCGGCCGTACTGGCGTCGTCGGCTCAGCCGGAGCGCGCCCTTGAGGTCCTCGACTACCTCGCCTCCGTCGAAGCGGGAGACGTTGCCCGCACCCGGGGCATGCTGCCGGCACGGGGACCGCGGGGGGACTGACCGGTCGGTGCGGACGAACGAGTCGGCTGGCGTCCCCTGCCCCCGGTTCTGACGGCTGCCCCTGGTCAGCGGCCCTCGGGGTAAGGCACTGGGCGCCGGAGGGACCGGCGCCCAGTGCCGCGCCATACGATCAGGCTTTGTGTAGCTTCAGGACCGTGATGCTGTGGGCAGGGAAGTTCCAAGTGAAGCTTCCGGTACCGACGGACGTCGTTGCCTCATCGATGTGCACCGTGTTCGGCGCCGACGGGGTGTTGTAAGCCTGGAAGCTGGGCCCGGCCAGTGTCCATGAATCAACCGCCCCGGTGTGTGTGTAGGAGCTTCCGGCCGTCACTGTCGTGGAGACGTCGTTGGCGGGGTCGCAGTTGATGACTGTAATGAGTACGTTGCCGTCCGCATCCTTAGAGGCAAGGGGCAGGAGCGAGTAGAGTTGCGCGCCCGTGGACAGCGTGCGGTACGGATTGTTCGTGACTGAGTTCTTGATTCGGTCCTGGCCAGCCATCATTGACATGAGTTGGATCGCCATGGCTGAAGGCTGGACGACGGGGCCCTGAGTAGCTGTCGCCGGGCCGCCGAAGAGGACGTTGTCCATTTTGGAGACGCCAAGATCCACCGGTGGCGGGGAAAACGTGTAGTCAATCAGTGCGTGACGCTCGGCAGCCATGACCTTGGCATTCGGCTGGAGCAGGATGAAGCTGCGCAACTGTGCGGCGTTGAGCAGCCCCTGGGCCATCCATTGCATTGAATCTGAGTACTTGGTGTTGCCTCCGAGGTTACCGTACTCGCTCAGCAGCAAGGAGACCTGGGCAGCGCGGGAACCTGCGTAAGTGGTGATGTCGGTACGGAGGTTCGAGAGTGCTGTCGACTGACTGCTCGGCTTGCCCATGAGCTGGCCCATGAAGTCGGCGGCGTCGGTGGTTTGGGTCGGATCCTGTACGTAGGGATGTACGCTCAAGCAGTCGTAGAGGTGGGTGGAGCCCATTATTTGGAGGAAAGCCTTACTGTGCAGTGAGGCACAGACCGGCAGATCGGGTGCCACCTTCTTGACGGCCGCATAGTAGTCGACGAAGCCCTGGTGCGGACCTGTTCGGTAGCTGGAGGTCAGTACGGCTCCGTTCGGCGGTACGTTTCCGTGGGTTCCGTCACCGAACGTCACCGTGCCGGTGGTGGGGTCCAGTGCGTAGGCGTTCACCGCTCCTGCCGAGGCCAGGGTGTCCACCTGGGTCCAAGCAACCCCGTTGACATAGACGTTCGTCGCCGAAGCGACCACGGGGGCGTACCTGATGACGAAGGACTGGTTCGCCGCGCCGGTGCTTACGCCTGCGGTGTCTCGCCAGTCATCGGGTTTGCTCAGTCGCTGTCCGGTGAAAGACGTCGTCCCGCCGAAGGCATAGAGGCATGCGAGCTTGTCGATGCTTGCGCAGGACGGGTCGTTGTAAGAGACCACACTGCCGCTCATCCAGTACTGTTGGTAGTCCAGGTAAGGCTCATTACCGATTTCGGCGTAGCTGATCGAGTACGGTGCCGGGTGTCCGTTATCTGCGCGTTTCTGAGCCCAGTCCGTTCCGCCATCCGGGTTCACGCCCGGCGTCCCTCTCATGTACGCCACGAAGTCGGCGGTCTTCTGCGCGGTGGCTGTGGCGAAATTGAGCATGAGGTTACCGGTGGTGCCGGTATTCTCGAGGGTCTTGCCGAACTCGTCCGGACCGAACGTGCTGTCCACCGGGCGGGGGTTCTTGGTCTGTCCGTTGACCTGGCTCGAGCGGACGGACTGGGGGCCGATCGCCTTCTCGAACTGGAAGGTGTTGGCCATCGTTCCGCCGGGATAGCGGAGCATGGTCAAATTCGTCTTCTTGATCGCGTCTTCGACGCTCTGGTAGGTGAGGCCGGTCGTCGGGTCAGAACCGCCACTGCCGTTGAGTGCGAATCGGTGGTTGGCACCGAAGAGCAGCGGGCTGATCCCCTGACCGGTGATCGTTGACGGGTCGACGGTTATCGTCGTATCAGCCGCTGACGCCGGCGGTGAGACGGTGGCGAGGGCTACGAGCGCCATGGTTGGCGCCACGAAAGCGAATCGCCATCCTTTCCTGCCTAGGGACATGATCCCTCCTCCTTCATCTTTCGGGGGTCGGTCCAGGGGGTGTGGGTTGTTGTGGTTACCCGCGCCGGGAGGGCCGGATGCCGGCTCCCGACTCGCCGCCGCAGCGGAGTTCTGTCGAAGCTGCGGTGTCTGAGGAAGCGAACTGCGGTGAAGCCATCCGGCAATCGGAAGATGCTCCCGGACGCTACGGTTGCTTGACATCGGTGATGCGGAGTGACCGCCTGAAGCGCGGGGCCGGCGGACAGCCTGGCTTCGACCTCGGCGGGCCCGCCTGCGTCCGAGGCGGGTCATGCACCGATACCGGCAGGTGGTGTACGGGGTGCCAGAGGACCGCCGTCAACGTGGTGGTCACGCTCGCGGTGATCGTGACGGCCAGCGTCGTGGCGGCCACCACTCGCGCGGGTCTGTTCGCAACGGGGTGACGCCCCCGGCGCAGCGCGTGGCCACGACGGTAGGCGATGCTCGCGATGATGACCAGGGCGCCTGCGACGGCCACCGCTGGCACTGCGGCGACGAGGCCGGGTTGCCGAGCCGCATCACGAATTTCGACTGCCGCCACCGCGCCGACCGTCAACGTGGTCCGCCGCCAGGAGAGTGCGGTTCGCTCAGCTTGGAGGCCGGCATCGGACGTCTTCGAAGAGGTGACGGTCATGACAGGACCACTGAGACGGCCGCAATCACGGCGACGGCCGTGCTGCCCCCGGCGAGCAAGGGGATGAGCAACGAGTTCGGGAGGGGCCGATCCTCACGGATGGCTGCCTGAGCGCGGCTCCATTGGACGTAAGCTCCGGCGGCCAGGGTGGTCGCGATCGCCAGGCAACCCATTGCGATCACGGTATGCGTGGTTGATGGTTCGACCAGTTGGTCGAGGGCGACACCCCCTGCCATGAGGCCGAACGACGTCCGGATCCAGGCCAGGAAAGTCCGTTCGTTCGCGAGGGTGAACCGATAGTCCGGCTCGCGGTTGGTCTCAAGCTCGATGGTGCTCACCTTCTTGTCCGATGACCGGCGGCACCGGATAGCCGACCGCGGCTGGGCAGCGGATGCCGGTGTGACCGTCGAAGGGGCTTATCAGAGTCCCGGAGCCATGCGGCCCAGGTAAGTTGCTGGCTGGAATTTAACCGTTCATGCGAAGGCTGTAAAGAGGCCTCTTCCCAACGCGCCGACCGAGGCCGTGTCTTATGTGGTGAGGCGGAGGAGTCGCTTGTAGCAGCAGACGGCTGCGGCGAGGCCGAGGAAGGCCGGGTAGTTGCAGGGGCTGTGCTCGTAGCGGTGGTTGAGCCGGCGGTAGCCGGTCAGCCAGGACATGGTCCGCTCGATCACCCACCTGCGGCGGCCGAGTCGTCCGCTGGACTCGATGCCCTTGCGGGCGATGCGGACGCCGATGCGTTTGCCGCGGAGCCATTTCCGCAGTCCAGGGCTGTCGCAGGCCTTGTCGGCATGCAGACGCTGAGGTTTGAAGCGGCGGCCGCGGTGAGGGTCGTGTCTCGTTTGGAGACCCGTGATCATGGACTTCAGGGCCTGGCTGTCGTGGGTGTGGGCCGCGGAGAGGCCGACGAGGAGGGGCAGTCCGTTCGCGTCCGACAGGACGTGCATCGTGGAACCCGGCTTGCCCCGGTCCACGGGGCTCGGACCGGTGAGTCCGCCCCCTTTTTCGCCCTGACGCGGGCGGAGTCGAGGACCGCCCGGGACGGGTCGAGCAGGCCGTCGTCGTCGAGGCGGTGCAGGATCTCCTCGTGCAGCCGGCCCCACACCCCGGCCCGCGACCAGATCAGGAACCGGCGATGGGCCGTGGACTTCGAGACGCCCGAAACACGGCGGCAGGGCCCGCCAGGCGCATCCGCTGACCAGCACGTAGATGATCGCGGCGAACAGCGTCTCATCAGGGGTGTCCGGCGTCCCATTGCCCTGCGGACGCACCCTGGGCGGCGGGATCAGCGGCTTCGCGATCTCCCACAACCCGTCCGGAACAATCCAACTCCACGTACCCCCATGACGACCGTCAACGACCACCTCACCACATAGGACACGGCCTCAGTCGGCGAGGGCCTCCTCGTAGGCGAGCGGGTCGGCGTAATAGTCGTCGAGGAATACGGTCGCCGAAGCGCTGATCAGCGAATGACCCCCCAGCAGAGAGGGGACCAGACGGGAGCCTGCGGCGGAGCCGTGGCTACTCCAACGCTCCAGTTCACGCTGAGTGACGGGAAGGAACTCGGGCGTCGCCAGCGGACCGCCCGCCAGTACGAGCAGCTCCGGGTTGATGATGTCCAGCAGAAGGGCGGCGATCTGTCCGACGCGGCGGGAGCGTTCCCGCAGCAGCCGGGAGGCCTCCTTGTCTCCCCCGCGGCTGAGTTCCACCAAATTCTCCAGGCGGGCGGAAGATTGCAGCAGGCCGAAATCGTTTGCCTTTCGGAGCAGAGCGGCGTCGCTCACCACGCTCTGTACACAGCCGCGCCTCCCGCAGCCGTCACAAAGCGTGCCGCGGGCGCCCTGCACGGGAAGGTGCGTGAGCCAGCCCGCGGCCGAGCCTGGGCCATGGTGCACCTCACCCTTGATGATCAGAGCTGCGCCGACGACGTTGCCGACGAAGAGCTCGACGACGGATCGCGCCCCGACAGCCGCACCGAAACGGGTCTCGGCCAGCGCGAGGCCACGCACGATGTTGTCACACAGCACGGGACCGGGCAGGCGCTCTTCGAGCATCCGACGGAAGGGCACGTCCTTCCAACCCAGTGAGGCGTGCTCCACCACCACGCCCGCCCGCGTGTCGACCCGTCCTCCTATGGTGGCGCCGACACCGAGGATGCTGCGTCCGCCGTCGCGCTTGGAAAGCATTGCCGTCAAGCCCTCGGCCGCCTGATCGACAATGTCCTCCGGGGTGGTCGACACGTGCTCAAGCGTGACCCGGTCCAGAACCTCGCTGCGCAGGTTCACCAAACCGATCTCGGTGCGCAGGAGGCCGACATGGACGCCCACCGACAGCCTTGCGTCGGAGGCGAGTTCGATCGGGACACGGGGGCGGCCGGAGTCGGAGGGACCCAGTACCGAGGGCAACTCGCGCAGCAGACCAGTCGTGAGGAGCCGACCGGTCAGGCGGGTGACGGCGGCGGGAGAAAGACCCGTCAGCTGGGCGATCCGAGTACGCGGCATCGAGCCGCGGTCGAGAAGGGTCGCCACGATAGAGGCCACATTGCGGCGCGCCGCGTCCAGCGAGGTCGCGGCACCGCCGCTGCCGTTAACCATCTTTCTTTCCATCCCCTCGGATCCCACCGCCCCTGGGCTCTGCAGTCCGTACGAGGCGGGTTCGGCGCGAAAGCCACCGAACCTGGTCCAACTAAATTACACCCAGTAATTTTAGGGTCATCCTGGGCGGTGTGCGGGTGATTATCCCGGGAGGGCCCGGTTGCCGCATCCGATCCGCCTCCGTCCTGCACACGCCACGGGAAACTCGGCAGGCGAGAACCGGGCCGACACCACCCGTGGGCTCGCCCTCGGCGATAAGCGCGGCACCGCACCCCGCGCATGTGAGCCGATCAAGGAGCTTGTTCGGTGTGGTCACTGATCGGGCGATGGCAGGAGCGGCGTGACGAGCGAGGTGAGGCCGATTCCTTGGAGTGGACATCCCGACAATGGATCTTGATGATTCAGGAAGGGATGTCCAGTGGGACGCGAGTCTCCACATCCGGAGGAGTTCAGGAAGGACGCGGTCGCGCTCTACCGAGCCGCGGCCGGGAAGCGGACCTGCGCGGCCGTGGCCGCGGATCTGGGCATCGCTGCGGAGTCGTGGAGTCGTCGCGAACGCGGGTGCCCAAGGCCGAGGCCGAGGTCGTGCCCGGATGCCGTGACACGGGCGGCGAGGCGGATGAGCCGGCTCGGCTGAGGGCGGAGAACGCCCGGCTGCTGAAGGCCGAGAAGGAGGGGCACCTCCAGCGCGAGATCCTGCGCCGGGCGTCCGCGCATTTCGCCCGGGAGGTGAAGTGAGCCCTGCCGCCGGGACTTCATCTCCGGCAGACGTGCGGACTTCGGTATCAAGCGGATCTTCCGGGTGTTCGGGGCGTCCCGCGCCGGCCACTACCGCCGTCCGACCACCGGGCAGGCCCGCGCCGAGCGCCAGGCCGAGGAGAAGCGGACCACGAGCGAGATCCGCGCCATCCGCGCCGAGCACGATGGCGCGGATGGTGCCCCGTGCGTCCATGCCGAGCTGCGGGCGAGGGGCGGCGGATCAACCGCAAGCGCGTGACCCGGCTGATGCGGGTCAGCCACATCGTCGGCCGACGCCTGCGGAAGAAGCGGACGACGATCGCGGACGGAACCGCGCAGCCCGCGCCGGACCTGGTGATGCGCGACTTCACCGCGGACGCCCTGAACACCAGGTGGTGCGGCGACGTCACCTACATAGCCGTCGGCACGACCTGGCTGTACCTGGCCACGGTGATCGACATCTGCTCGCGCCGGATGGCGGGCTGGTCGATCGCCGACCATATGCGCACCTCGCTGGTCACCGACGCAATCGAGAGGGCCGTGACCGCCCGCGGCAGCCGGGTGAACGGCGTCGTTCTCCACATCGACAGGGGCGCCCGGTACAACGCGGTCGCCTTCGCCCAGCCGCTTCCGCCCCCCGCAACGACACGGGCAGCAACGGCCGGACGAACTCCCCCCTCGGCATCGGACGGTTCACGGCGACACATCACGACGCGATGATCCATCAACGGTGATCATTCGAGGGCGCCATCTACGGCCGCGCACGTCCCTCGCCTCCGGCGGCAAGAGGGGGCTGGTTTATTTCTGGGCGAAAAAAACACGCCACCAGGTCTTGCCCATCCATCGACCGCCACCCCATTATTTTTCCACCTGAAATTTACTTCGAGGTGAGGATCGTGCATGAGTCAAGCAGCCCTCCACCTGTACCGCGTGGCGGTGAGCGAGCGGACGTCGTGGTGGCTGATCGCCCTGGAAACCGGCACCGTCACGGCGCTGGGAGAGTGTTCCGACGGCGGTCCTGCGGCATCCTTGATGCAAGAGCTCCGTGTCGTGGCGCGCCTACTGGGCGGCCGGGACCTGATCGGTGAACGCGATAAGGTCCTGGACGAGCTGGCCGTCCGTGTCCGGACCATGCACGGCGGCTATGCGCACACAGCGGCCACCGTGCTGGGCGGCGTGGGGCAGGCGCTCGTCGACCTCGCCGCACGCCGGACCGGAATTCCCCTGTTCCGCTGGCTGGGCGCCGAGCCCCCCGGGCCCGTCCCTCTGTACGCCAACGTCAATCGCGTACCCGGAGGCCGGGCGCCCCTGGACGTGGCGCAGGCGGCAAAGCGAGCTGTGGCGGCCGGCTTCGCCACCGTGAAATGCGCCCCCTTCGACGTGCCAGCGCCCGGCGAGGACCTACCCGACACGGGCGTGAACAGGCTGCGGGCGGTCCGGGAAGAGGTCGGCGAGGGCGTCGCCGTGTTCGCCGACTTCCATGAGCGCCTGACCTGGCAGGAAGTCCTCCGCGTCCTTCCGCGGCTGGAGGCGTTGCGCGTGGACTGGCTGGAGGACGTCGTGCCCCTCCACGCCCACGACCGTCTCAAGGCCCTCCGGGATTCCACTGGGGCCAAGATCGCCGGCGGGGAGATGCTGTTCGACCCCCATGAGGCGACCGAAGCCGTTCACAGAGGGCTCGTAGACGTGCTGATGCCGGATGTCAAGCACATCGGAGGAGTGTTGCGTGCCCAGATGATGGGACATACATTCCCAGGAGTTGAGATTTCACCTCATAATCCTTCTGGGCCAGTAGCCACTCTGGCAGCCGGCCATCTGATGGCTGCCATGCCCCAGGCCAGCCTTCTTGAATACGCCTTCGGTGAAGTTCCCTGGCGATCCGATGTCCTCCGCGGCGCCGAACGAGTCGTCGACGGCCACCTGCACCTCGGTGAAGCTCCGGGCATCGGAGCGGATCTCGATGTCACCCACCCTGCGGTCACACGCGTCTGGTCAACCACTCTGAAGGAGACCCAGTGAAGGCAGATCACATCACGGCCGCGCAGCTCAGCCGCCGTACGCTTCTCGGCGGAATCGGTGTCGGCGCCCTGTTCCTCACAGGATGCCGCTCCGCCGTCGACGGGGCCGGCACCAAGGCGTCCACGAGCGGTTCCGGGGCGGCGACCCGCGGCGGGACTCTGCGCATCGTGCAGGCCGCCGATATTGCCCCCACCAGCGTTCTCGCGCAGAACAACGTCAACCTGGCGTTCCTGCGCCTGGTGTACAACACCCTGACCGAGTACGACCACCGAACCCTCGAACCGAAGCCCTCGCTGGCCACCCACTGGACCGTCAGCAGCGACGGCCGCACCCTCGACCTCCACCTTCGCGAGGGAGTGACCTTCCACAGTGGAAGGGCCTTCACAGCAGACGATGTCCTGTTCACCCTCGACTACATCCGCAGGGAAGAGGTTCCCAGCCAGCTGAAGCACGTGGCCAAGGCGCTGAAAAAGGCCGAGAAGACCAGCGCCATGAGCGTGCGGCTGACGTTCTCGAAGGCCGTGGCCAACGTCTTCGACCTGCTGGAGATCATGGTCATTCTGGACAAGGAGACGGCTTCCAAGATCGCCTCCGGGACCTTCGTCGGCACGGGCCCCTTCACCGTGGTCTCCTACGCGCCGGGATCCAGTCTGAAGCTCGCCCGCAACGCGAAGTACTGGAAAGAGAACCGGCCCTATCTCGACGCGGTCGAGATCTCCATCGTGCGGCAGTCGCAGTCCATGCTCTCCTCCCTGCGCAGCGGCCAGTCCCACCTGGCCCTCGACCTGGCGCCCCTGGACGCCGCCGGCATCAGGAACGACAGAGGGTTCCAGGTCATCACGGCCGACACCAACGATTCAGCGTTCTACCTCGGCACCAACACCACCGTCGCCCCGCTCGACGACCGCAGGGTGCGGCAGGCCATCGCCTGGGCGGTCGACCGCGAACGCATCCTCTCCCAGGTCCTCGGCAACATCGGCACCACCAGTTCGCTGCCCTGGTCGCCCGCGTCAGCCGCTTTCGACAGCGGCAAGGCCGCGACCTACCGCCACGACGTCGCCAAGGCGAAGGCACTTCTCACCCGGGCGGGGGCCGTGGGCGAGCAGCTCGACATCGCCTACAATGCCGGGCTCCCCACCAACGCCGCCATCGCCGAGATCGTCGCCTTCGACCTCAAGGCCGCCGGGCTGAAGGTGCGGGCCGTGCCGCTGCAGGGACCGGACTTCCAGGCCAAGCTCACGGCCGGGGAACTGCCGGGCCTCTTCGTCAACAACCACGGGTTCGGACAGATCACCCCGGCCACGCTGGTCAAGGGTTCCTTCCCCTTCAATGCCGACAAGAACGCCGCGCGCTTCGACAACGCCGCCTACAAGGCCCTCGCCGAACGCCTCTGGACGACGACGCGGCCCGACGAACAGCGCAAGGTGTACGCGGAGCTGAACGACTTCCTCCTTCAAGAGCAGTTCATCATCGACCTGGTGGTCAGCGCCCACACCTTCACCGTCACGTCGAAGGTGGCGGGGCTGTCCTACAACATGTTCGATTACGTCAATCTCGACGACGCCTACCTGGCCTGAGTGGACCACCATGCTGTCCTACACACTGCGCCGGGTGCCACCGGCTCTGCTCGTACTGCTCCTCGCCTCAGTGGTGGTGTTCTTCCTCCTGCGTCTCGCGCCCGGCGATCCAGCGGTGCTGGTCGCCGGGCCGGACGCCAGCGAGAGCACCATCGCCGCCGTACGGTCCAACCTCGGACTGGACCAGTCGATACCGGTCCAGTACTGGCTCTGGATGAAGGGCCTACTCACCGGGGACCTCGGCCACAGCTATGTGCTCAGCGCTCCCATCGGTTCCCTGATCGGGAACGGGCTGCAGGGGACGCTCGCCCTCACCGGCGCGGCCGTCCTCCTGGCCCTGCTCCTCGGCGGTGCGGCCGGAGTGGTGCTCGCAGGCGGCGGCAACCGGGTGGTCCGCTCGGTGGTCGACGCCCTGACCTCACTGGCCTTCGCCGTACCGACCTACGTCAGCGGCGTCCTGCTCGTCCTGCTGTTCGCCGTGACGTTCAGGGTCCTGCCCGCCAGCGGCCAGTACGAGGGTTCGTTCTGGTCAGCGCCGGACGTCGCCGTGCAGTACATCGTCATGCCGGCGCTCTGCCTGGCCCTCCCCACCGCCGCCGTCCTGGCCCGGTTCCTCGCCGCCTCGATGCGCAACGTCATGGACGAGGACTTCATCCGCACCGGCGTCGCCAAGGGACTCACCTCCGCCCGCAACACCAGGCGGCACGTCCTGCCCAACTCCCTGCCCCCCGTCGTGACGGTCATGGGCATCCAGATCGGTCAGATGCTCGGAGGCGCCATCGTCGTCGAGGCGATCTTCGCCTGGCCCGGCATCGGTCAGCTCCTCCTCCAAGGAGTGCTGAACCGGGACTACCTCCTGGTCCAGGACCTCCTGCTGCTGGCCGTGGCGGTCTTCATCGTCTGTCAGATCCTGACGGATCTCGTACACGCCCTGCTCGACCCACGCGTCCGATGGGAGGCCTGAGATGGCCACGGACCTCAATGCCGGAACCGACGAAGCCCCCGGTCTCAGCGAGAAGCCGACGTCAGGCGGCCCTGCGGCACCCCAACGGGCCGGACGCGGCGCGAAGACGGTCCTCACCCGTCTTCCCCGCTCCCGGCAGACCGTCGCCGGCCTGATCATCACCCTGGGCCTGCTGGGCGCCGGTGTACTGGCGCCCCTGCTCGGCGGCCACGATCCGCTTCTGCAGACCTCGGACGCCTTGCAGGGTCCCAGTGGCCAACACCTCCTGGGAACCGACGAGTTCGGCCGCGATCTGTGGGCCCGCATGCTCTACGGGCTGCGTCAGGACGCCGTCGTCGCCCTCCTCGCCGTGCCCGCCGGTGCCGTGCTCGGCACCGCCCTCGGACTGGCCAGCGGCATGAACAGGCGTCTCGATTCCATCATCCAGCGGTGCTTCGACGTGATGCTGGCCTTCACCGCCCTCGTCATGGGCGTCACCGTGGCGGCCATCACCGGGCCCGGTATGAGCGCGGTCGTCATCACCGTCACGCTGGTCAACGTCCCGCTGTTCGGCCGAATCACCCGCACCGCGGTGCTCGGCCAGCGCAACCGCGACTACGTCACCGCAGCCGAGGTGCTCGGAGTGCCCTCCCACAGAGTGCTGCTGCGCCACGTCATGCCCAACATCCTCGACGGCCTGGTGGTGCAGTCGGCGCTCAGCCTGTCCCTCGCGGTCTTCATCGAAGGCGCCATGAGTTTCGTAGGTATCGGCGTCAGGCCGCCCGACCCCTCACTTGGCTCGCTACTGCGCACCAGCATCGCGTTCCTGGAGCAGAACCCCGCCTACGCACTCGGCCCTATGGCAGTCGTCACGCTCCTGGTCTTCGGGTTCCAGCTCATCGCCGACGGCCTGGGCAAGGGGCTCCTACGACGATGAACACCGCGGAAATCACCATCAACGTCCTCGGAGAGGAGCGGGCCCAGCTCGGGGAGAGCCCCCGTTGGGACGACAGGGCCGGCCTGTTGCACTGGGTCGACTTGTGGGGCGGCATCCTGCTCTCCACCGATCCGATCACCGGCGAAACGACCCGCTACCCGACTCCGTCGCCGCTGACCTCCGTGGTGCTGACCCAGCGGGGCGGCCTTCTCGTCACCCTCGGCCCGCACCTGTACCGCCTCGCGGCCGAAGGGTTGCGCCGCGTCGCCGGGGGGCTCGCTGCGGAGGGGTCCCGGTGCAACGACTCGGGCTGCGACCCGCAAGGCAGGCTCTGGGTCGGCACCATGGGCTGGACCGCCGACTCCCCCGTCACCGGTGAACTGCTGCGAGTAGGTCCGGGGGCCGAACCGGCCGCCGCGCTGCACGGAGTCGGCCTGGCCAACGGGCTCGCCTGGAATGCCGACGGCGACACGCTGTGGTTCGCCGACAGCCGAGCCCGGACGATCACCGGCTACGCGTACGACGTCGCCGACGGCGTGCTCGGCCCGCCACGGAAGACCATCTCCGTCCCCCCTGAGGAGGGCGTGCCCGACGGCCTGACCGTCGACGCCGAGGACCACGTGTGGGTGGCGTTGTTCGGGGGCGGGGCAGTCGCCCGGTACGCCCCGGACGGCCGGCTCGTCGGTCGCGTCCCCCTCCCTGTCTCCCACCCCACGGCTTGTGCCTTCGGCGGCACCGGGCTGGACCGGCTGTACGTCACCTCGGCCGTCCGCCCCCTGACTACCGCCCAGAGAGCACGGCAACCGCTCGCCGGAGCCCTCCTCACCGTGGATGCGGGCGTCAGCGGGACGCCATGCCACCGGGCCCTTTGGAACGACGAAGGAGCACCATGACTTCCCCCACCGGCAGCACGGAACACGTGCCACGGACGATGCCTGCGGACGACGCAGTCCCGGCCGAACACCTCCACCGGTTCACCGGTAGGTCCGTCATCGTAACGGGCGCCGCACGCGGGATCGGGCGGGCCGTCGGTGACATGTTGCGCCGCTCCGGCGCCACCGTCGTCGCCGCCGACCTTGACCCCGCCGTCCTGCGGGTCACACCGCTCGCTCCCGGCGCGGGACCGTGGATCGGCGTTCAGCTCGACCTGACGGACGCCGACGCACCCGACCGCCTCGTGAAGGCGGCGAACGACACCGCCGTCCTAGGAGGCCTGGTCCACAGCGCCTTCACCGAGGAACGCGCTCCGCTGCTGGAGGGCACCGTGGAGGGGTGGACCACCACGTTCGAGGTGACCCTGCACGCGGCAGTGCGGCTGTGTCGCCGGACCGTCACCGCGCTGGCCGGCCGGCCCGGCTCGATCGTCCTTGTCGGTTCCGTCCACTCCCACGCCTCCCTGCCCGGCTTCGGCGCGTATGCGGCGGCCAAGAGCGCCTTGTCGGCCTTCGCACGCACGGCGGCGCTGGAGTGGGGACCCGCCGGAATCCGTGTCAACTGCGTCGCTCCCGGCTTCGTCGCCGTAGAACGCAACAAAGCGCTGTGGTCCGACCCCGACACATTGCACGCGATCACGGCGACCTATCCCTTGCGCCGTCCGGCTTTTCCCGAGGAGGTGGCGGCTGCGGTCCGCTTCCTGCTCTCGGACGACGCGTCCTACATAACCGGTGTGACCCTGCCCGTCGACGGCGGAGTCCTCACCCGACTGCCGGAGGTTGAACGATGACCCTGCTCACCGACCCACAGGCGGGTGTCCGTCCTTCTGACGCGCCGGAACCGGTGCTGTCGGTGCGGGACCTCGCCACACACTTCACCACGGAAGCCGGCATCGTCCGCGCCGTCGACGGCATCAGCTTCGACATCGCCCGCGGCGAGACCATGGCGCTCGTCGGGGAGTCAGGCTCGGGCAAGTCCGTGACCGCCGCCTCTCTGCTGCGCATGGTGCGCAAGCCCGGCCGAATCATCGGCGGTTCGGTCCGCTACCACGGACGTGAACTGCTGGACCTCGAAGAGAAGCAGATGCGAGCGGTTCGCGGCGGCGGCATCGGCATGGTCTTCCAGGACCCGATGTCCTCACTGGACCCGGTCATGCGAGTGCGGGACCAGCTCGTCGAAGCCATGCTCAGCCATGGCAAGTTCACCGCCGCGCGGGCGGCCGACCGGGCGGTCGAGCTGATGGCCCGCGTCGGGATCCCCGACCCCGAGGCACGACTCGCCGACTACCCCCACACCTTCTCGGGCGGCATGCGGCAACGCGTCATGATCGCCATGGCGCTGGCCAACGAACCCGACGTCATCATCGCCGATGAACCGACCACGGCGCTCGACGTCACCATCCAGGCCCAGATCCTCGACCTGCTGGCCGAACTGAACAGAGACCTGGGGACGGCCGTCGTCCTCATCACCCACAACCTCGGTGTCGTCGCCAGGCTGTGCCGACGGGTGGCGGTGATGTACGGCGGGCGCATCGTGGAACAGGGAACGGCCGACGACATCTTCGCCTCACCCCGTCACCCGTACACGCGCGCGCTGCTGCGCGCCACCCCCCGCCTCGCAACGGCTGACGACGTCCGCTTGGAGGCGATCCCGGGTCGTCCACCGAACCTGATCGCACCGATCCCCGGCTGCTCCTTCGCCCCGCGCTGTGACCTCGCGGACGAGCGATGCCACGCGGAACGCCCGCCTCTCGCGGTCAAGGGCGACCGCGCATGGTCGTGCTGGCGGTCCGCCGATACCGGTGTCCTCCCTGCCGGTCCGACCGCCGACGCCGCAGGAACCGTCACCGAGGGCGGCCTGTCAGACGCACCGGACGCTCCGGCTCTCCTCCAGCTCGTCGACGTGACAAAGCGGTTCCCCGTGGACCGCCGCAAGGGACTGCTGCGCCGCGCCACCACCGAGGTGAGTGCCGTGGACCGGGTCTCACTGTCCATCGCCGCCGGCGAGACCGTCGGTCTGGTGGGCGAGTCGGGCTGCGGCAAGTCGACCCTGGGCAAGGCGCTCATGGGCATCCATCCGCCGACCGAGGGCCGGATCGTCTTTGACGGACGAGACCTTGCCCGGGCCGGCCGCGAGGACCGGGCGTGGTTCCGTCGCAACGTGCAACTGGTCTTCCAGGACCCCATGTCCTCCCTCAACCCCCGCATGACAATCGGACAGGCCCTGCGCGAGCCTCTGGAGGTCCACTCCCTCGCCACCGGGCAGGCCGCGCGGAAACGGGTCGGTGAACTCCTCGACCTGGTAGGGCTGGACCAGTCCGTCGCCTTTCGCTATCCCCACGAGTTTTCGGGCGGACAACGCCAGCGGGTCGTCATCGCGCGCGCCCTTGCCGTCGAACCGCGGCTGCTGGTCTGCGACGAGGCCGTCTCGGCCCTGGACGTTTCGCTCCAGGCCCAGGTTGTCAACCTGTTGCAGGACCTGCAACGGCGGCTCGGCCTGGCTTATCTGTTCATCGGCCACGACCTGGCGACCGTACGACACATGTCGCACCGCATCGCCGTGATGTACCTGGGGCAGATCGTTGAGATCGGACCCGCGGAAGCGGTTGTTTCGCGACCGCAGCACCCTTATACCGCCGGGCTCCTGAGCGCGGTCCCCGAACCGGACCCCGTCACTGAACGGGTCCGCGAACGCATCGTCCTGAGTGGTGACCTTCCCAGCCCGCTGGCTCCTCCTTCCGGGTGCCGCTTCCACACCCGCTGTCCGATCGGGCCGCTGGTCAATTCCGACCGCTCGGTGTGCCGCACCACCCCGCCCGTCCTGGCTGCGGGCGCCCACGGCGCCGCCTGCCACTTTCCCGGAGAACTGACCCGTTTCGGTGCGGCCGCCGCTACTGGCACGGCTGAAGGAGACACTCCATGACGCACGTCCCCGCCCGACCGACGGACGCCCTCTCGAACTCCGAGCGATTCGACAAGGCTCTGAGGAGAAGTCGCGTCGTAGGGATCCTCCGAGCCGATACCCCCCGACATCTCGTCACGGCGGCTGAGACTCTGGCCACCGAAGGCCTGGACGTTCTGGAGATGCCGCTGACCACCCAAGGCGCCCTCGGCGCCATAGGCGCCGCGCGCAAGCGCCTGCCGATCGCGCAGATCGGAGCAGGCACCGTGCTCGACGCGAACAGCGCCCGCCGGGCGGTGGATGCCGGAGCACAGTTCCTCGTCTGCCCCGCCGTCTGCCTCGATGTCGTCGAGTACGCGGCCGCCCACGACATACCTGTCCTCCCTGGCGTCTTCACCCCCACCGAGGCACTCGCGTGCCGCAGGGCCGGGGCGGCGTACGTGAAACTCTTCCCGGCGGGCCTCCTCTCGCCCGACTTCGCCCGCCAGGTCCTGGCGCCATTGCCGGACCTGCAGCTCGTGCCGACCGGTGGCATCACGCTAGACGCGGCCCGTGCTTGGCTGGACGCGGGTGCGGTCGGTGTTGGGGTCGGCGGCCCGCTGCTCGGCGACAGCCTGGAGACCGGTCGCACCGACGAACTGAGGATCCGGGCACGACAGTGGAAGGAAACCCTGCGGTGACGGACGTCCTGACCTACGGGGAGACCATGGCGGTCCTGCGCGCGTCGTTCACCGGCCCGCTGAGATCAGCCCAGAGCCTGGATGTCGGCATCGCCGGGGCCGAGAGCACCGTCGCCATCGGAGTCAGCCGGTTGGGGGGCACCGCGCAGTGGGTGGGAGCTCTCGGCGACGACGAGTTCGGCGCCCTGATCCGCGACCGGTTGCGAGGCGAGGGCGTCGACGTACGGGCTCACATGCACAGCGACGTACCCACCGGCCTCATGCTCAAGGAGCGGCGCATGGCAGGCCTCACCCGCGTCACGTACTACCGCCGTGGACTGGCCGGCTCGCGGTTGCGTTCGGACCAGGTCCGCGAAGAGGACGTGGGCAAAGCCCGCTACGTCCATCTGTCGGGCATCACCCCCGCCCTCTCGGTCTCCGCCCGGGAAGCCGCGCTCGACGCCGCGGCCGTCGCGGCCGCATGTGGAGTCCCGCTGAGTTTCGATGTCAATTACCGGTCGAGTCTCTGGGACGCGTACGAGGCCGTTCCAGTGCTTCGGCGGCTGACCGCTGCCTCGGCAGTCGTCTTCGCCACGCGCGAGGAGACGGCCCTGCTCGTCGGCCGGAGCTTCGACAGGGACGAGGACGCGCTGGCCGCCCTCGCGGCGCTGACTCCGGGTGCCGCCGTCCTTAAACGGGGCGCGCTCGGGGTGACTGCGCGGCTGAACGACGAAACGTTCGTCCAACCAGCTTTCCCCGTCACCGTCGTCGACCCCGTCGGCGCGGGTGACTCGTTCGTCGCCGGCGTGCTGGCCGACCTGACGCGGGGCCGTGGATTCGCCGAGGCCCTCGCCACCGGTGCGGCCACCGCCGCCCTCGGCATTGCCTGCGAGGGTGACTGGGAAGGGCTGCCTACCCGCGCCGACCTGGAATGCTTTCTAGAAGAGGGAGAAGACATTCGGCGATGAGTTCCGTATCTACTGAACCTTCCCTCCTCACGCTGACGCTCTTGCCTCCACATCGTGAACACGGATCAGTGAGCCGTTTCCATCCTGTCTCTGTGGGGTGAAACGGCAGGTCAGCAGGGGTGCGCAACGCGACGAGGCTCCTGGTCGTTGCGGTGGTGTTCTCTACGCAGCACGCATCGTCCGAGGAGCCTCGCTTGGTCCCGTATCGTGCCGCGTCCGACGTCTCGCACGAGAGCTGGTCGGGCGTGGAAGGATACGGAACCAACAGAGCCCCCCGAGCCGTCGGCAGTGTCGAGTGGAATCAACACCGCCAGCGACCGGGGGCTCTGCCACGTCACCACCCCAGCTGACCAGGCCTTATAGCCCTTCAGAGGCGGGATGGAAAAGGTTCAGTGCCTGAGCGTGGTCTTTGGTCTGGTGCGGAATCGCCACCCTCTGCGCCAAGCCCTCCGAGCCGCAGTCCCGGATCGTGCTTCTCGTACGTAGACGAGGGTCACGCAGACCGCGATCCACGCGGCCAAGTTCACGAGGCCCGGCGCGAGGCCGTCCGACTGGAAGTGGGACAGCCCTTGAAGCGCGCGGACTGCCGCGCCCACCGGCAGCACGTCCGAAAGGGGACTGAGCCATGTGGGCAGGTACTCCGGCGGCATGCTGCCGCCGCTGGTGCTGTTGCCCAGTGTGAGCAGGAGCACCGAGGCGACGGGAGTCCCCAGAGCGGGGCCGAAGAGCCGGGTGAGCGCCATCGTCGCTCCACCGACGGCTATTCCGAGAAGCGCCACGATTCCCACGATTCCCAGGAACGGGCCGGGAAGGGCGTCGAAGCCGAGGCTTCCGGCGAGCAGGGCGACCATGATTCCCGCCACGGCGCCGAAGATGCCCAGGCTGGCCATGCGCCAGCGGAACTTCAGCGCTGGGGCGGCCTGATACGTGGCTGTGCCGAAGAGGAATCCTGAGAGAACGATGCCGAAGGAGGCGTAGAAGACCGACATGCTGCGGGTGTCCCCAGCGGGCGCAGGCAGGATGTCTTTTCGTCGCAGCTCCTCGCCTCGGACTGAGGCGACGTCGGCGAACGCGTCGCCGGCCGTCGCGGTCACCGATGGGCCGTTGGCCCCCGCGTAGAGCAGGTCGGCGGTGTTTCCCGGGCCGGTGACGTAGGCCGCGTAGACCGTGCGGTCTTCCAGCGCGTCCCGTGCCGCTTCCTCGGTGTCGAAACGCCGCACCTCGAAGCCGCCTGCGACGCTCCTCTCCAAGTCTTCAGCGATCTGCCGTATCTCCTGCGGGGATCCGACGACGGCCACCGGAAGTCCATGGGGTGTCGGAGCGTGGAAGGCCGCGAGGTAGACGCTCACGAACACGGTGCCGGTGGCTATGACGGTGACCAAAGGCATCAGTACGGCCCTGAGCAGCCCTGTGGTCCGGGGCCGCGGTGCCCGGGGGCTGCCGCGGTTTTCGCGTGACCGGCTCGGCGGTTCGAAGGCCGACGACGAAGGGGTCTTCTGCAGCGGCGGGATGGGAGACATGAGCGGACCTAAGAGTGAGTGGTGAGTACGCGAAACCTGGAGCTCAAGGGGTGCCGGGGGGTCGGCATCGGCTCACGTCGCGCCGTTGCCCGGCAGGCCGCGCATACGCGCTCCTGGGCGGGCGCCGCGCGCCTGACCGGGGCCTCAAAGTCGTGAGGGGTGCGGGCAGGTGTGACGCGGCACGCACGACGGCCGTACGCGTCCCGGGGAGGGGGAGGACGTGCGCCTGCCTGCGGAATCCGCGCGAAGCCTGCCGGATCGGAGCTCGAGCCGAGGGCGTTCCCCGGGCGGGAGAGGCCGGCTCCTTCCGCCCGGGAAACGCCCGGGCGGAAGGAGCCGCCGTGTCACCGAGCCCGGCCACTCCAGAGCGCGTCGATGAGGGCGGTGCAGCGCTCTCCGAGTCCCATGCCGTTGTCCAGGTGGTTCGGGCTGTAGGCGAAGGCGAGGCGCGCCTCCGGGTCGGCTATGCCCAGTGCGCCGCCGAGGCCCGGGTGACCGAAGGCCTTCCGGCCGGGCCAGGGGATCGTCGTCTCGTCCGGAAGGACGAACCCCACCCCGTACCGCGTGTAGGCGCCCGTCATCGGGCAGACGTCCTCCCAGCTCGGGGTACGGGCTTGGTCGATCAGTTCGGGAGAGAGAAGCTCGACGCCGTCCAGCTCCCCCGACTCGGCGAGCGCCGCGTAGACACGCGCGACGGCCCGCGCGTTGCCCTGCCCGTTGGCCGAGGGAAAGCGGGCCATCAGGTAGTCAGGGTCGTTGCTCGGATTCGCCCGAAGGTCTGCGGGCCGGGGACGGATGCGCCAAGCCCGGTGAAGCGCGGTGCCCGGCGTGGTCATCTGCTCGATGAGCGTCTGGTCGAGAGGAGCGCTGATCTTGGCCGTGCGAGGGAGGTCCGCGTGACGAAGGCCGAAGCGGTAGTCGACTCCCAGCGGGCCGGCGACCTCCTCGTCGAAGAACACCTCCAGGGGGCGCCCGTCGACGCGACGGACGAGCTCGCCGAGCAGGAAGCCGGCGCTCATCGTGTGGTAGGCGCCCTTGGTGCCCGGCTCCCACTCAGGGGCCTGGACCTCGAAAGCGCGGATCATGGTGTCCCAGTCGAAGCCCGAGCCGTCGGGCGCGGCGTCGGCGTACAGCAGGGCCGCCTTCGCCTGCAGCAGCGTCCGTACCGTGATCTCGGCCTTGCCCGCCTGGGCGAACTCGGGCCAGTAGGACGCGACCGGTTCGTCCAGGTCTATTTTGCCCCGGTGGACGAGCATGAGGACGCACAGGGCCGCCATGCCCTTGCCCACCGACATCATTCCCACGATGGTGTCCCGGTGCCAGGGCGTCTCGCTCTCGGGGTCGGCCACACCTCCCCAGAGGTCCACGACCTTCCGCCCGTCCTGGTACACGCAGACTGCGGCTCCCACTTCGCCACGGGTGCGGAAGTTCTCCTCGAAGGCGTCACGGACGAGCTCGAATCCGGGCTCGATCTCGCCGTGGATGACGACCGCAGGCTTCATGTCGGCCGGGAAGCGGTTGCTCTCGCGTGCGGGGGTGGGGGAAGACACAGGCATCACGCCTTTCAGTGACAATGAACCAGGGGGGAGTACCGCGTCGCGGGGCACGTCGTGACCCATCTGGCCGGCGCTCGGCGCACTCTCCGCGATCTCACCTTGGAACTTCATTACACTGAACATTTATTCACGTGTCAAACTTCAGATCGGAGACGCTCGGATGGTCCCTGAAGACGTGGTGGAGGCGGCCTTGCGCATCGCCCGGAAACGAGGGGTTTCCGTGGCAGAGGTCCCGTTGTTCGCCGTGGCGGAGGAAGCGGGCATTTCGCGCAGCACCCTGCTGCGTCGGCTCGGAGGAACCCGCACGGCCCTCGACGAGGCGGTGCGCGAGGCCGGAGTCGACCCCGGTGGGCAGAAGCCGGTGCGTGAACGCGCCGTCGAAGCCACGGCCCGGTTGCTCAGCGCCGAAGGACTGGGGGGCGTCACTCTGGAGCGAGTAGCCGATCGGGCGCACTGCTCCGTGCACAGCCTCTACGCCGCGTTCGGAGGCCGGGACTCCCTACTGGCCGCGGTGTACGAGCAGTTCAGTCCCGATCTCGACGTAGGCGCCATCCTGGCGGGTCCGCAACGGGACCTGGAGGATACCGTCAGGGAGATTTTTCGCATCGTGGCAGACTCGTTCCACCGCGAGCCCCGCGTCCTGCCCGCGATCATCGCCGACGCCCTCGCCCGTCCTGGCGATCCCGCGGCTCAGGCCGTTTACCACAAAGCCCTCAGTCGCATGTTCGAAAATATCGCCGAGTGGATCGCCTCCGAGATCGCGGCCGGCCGTCTCCGCGACCTGCCTCTTCCGCCGCTGGTCCAACAGATGCTGGGCCCCGTCTTCAGCTACTTCCTGTTGGGACCGGTCTACGAACAGGTCGACTCGGTGAGCCTCCCGCCCCTGGAGGAAGCCATCGAGACCTTCACGGAGTCCTTCCTCCGCGCCGCCGCGATCCCACCGCTGGGGGGCTGACGACCAGATCCGCGCTGGACGCGATGACCAGGTCTTCGAGGACATGCACCGGACGACCTGGGCCTGTGCGGGCCAGGTCGTCCAGGCAGAGAGGCAGGCATCGGCGTCAGCCGTGGCTTCTGATGCTCGACGGTGTTTCTGCCGCAACCGGCCTGCGACGCCGGCGGGTCGGGGGCGCGGGCCCGCCCGAGGTCCTCCACTGCGTGGAGCGGGGGTGTGCGCACCGCCGGCCAAAAGGCCACCTCCGCGGTCGCCGCTTCTCGCGGCGCCGCTCCCGCGCGTTTTCGCTGAACGAGCGCGGAACTACTCCACGTCAAGGTCGGCGCCGCGTCTGCCGACCCCATCAGCCGAACCGCTCCGAACAGGCGCGTGCGCCTCGGGGGTGTCGACTCCTGTGCAGGGCAATTCGACCAGGACCTGCAGGCCGTCGGGGACGAGGGGGGTGGCCGCCAGCGTGCCCGCGTGCGCGTGAACGATGGACCGGACGATCGTGAGGCCCAGGCCGTACCCCGCTGGGCGCGCGCCCTCGCTCCGCACATCCAGGCGGTGAAAGGGCTCGAAGGCTCGGTCGACCGCTTCCTGATCGAGTACGGGACCGGAGTTGCGCACCTGGATCGAGACGCGGTCGACGACACGGTCCACAACGACCGCCACCGTGCCGCCGTGGCGGTTGTGCTTGATGGCGTTGTCCACCAGGTTGGCGACCAGTTGGTGGAGCAGGACCTGATCCCCGCGGACCGCAGCGGAGCGCGTACGCCAGGTCAGCTCCACTCCGGCCGCACGCGCCTTTGGCCGCGCCTGCGTACACGAGTCTTCGGCCAGGGCGCCCAGGTCGACCAGCTCCTGGGTCAAAGCTCCATGATCGGCTCGGGCGAGGGTCAGAAGCGCCTGAGTGGTGTCGGTGGAGCGCTTGTTGAGGAGCAAAAGTTGCGCTCCCGCTGTGCGCAGATCTTCCGGGTCCGGAGAGGCGAGAGCCACCTGAAGGATGGTGCGCATGCTGGCGAGGGGGGTGCGCAGCTCGTGCGAGGCATTCGCGGCGAATCGGCGCTGGGCTTCGAAGGCACGCTGAAGGCGGTGAAGCATGGCGTTGAAGGTGGTGGCCAACTCTCTGATCTCGTCCTGCGGCCCGGTCAGGGCGATTCGTTCGTGCAGGGTGGAGTCGGCGATGCCGCGGGCGGTCGCGGTGATCTTCTGCAGAGGTGCCAGCATACGACCCGCGATGAACCAGCCGACGATCACCGACACCAGCAGAAGGACGAGGAAGACGACAGCGCTGAAGATCAGGAGTACCTGCAGGAAGTCCGCCTTGGTGGACACTTGGAACGCCAGCACGCCGTCGGTGGACGGCCCGGAGTGCTGCGCCTCGTCGAGGTTTCCTTGATCGCTCAGTGTAGGGCGAGCCGAGGGGTTCCGTGCGACGTCTCCTTGATCGCTCAGTGTGGGACGGGCCGATGGGTTCCCCGCGGCGTCCCCGTGGGCTTCTGCGGGGGCGTCTGGCGGCGGGGTTTCCGGCTTTCCCGGCCCTTCGCCTTGTTCCACGGCAGGGGTTCGGCTGTGCGCGGGGGCCCGCGCGGTGCCGAGGGTGGGAGAGACGCCCGGTTTTGAAGGAGCGAGGCTGGACGGCGTCAGTACGGGGGTCTGGTCCAAGGCCGGCGCGTAGCTTGGGCCGAAGTTCATGAACAGGTAGAGGAGGACGGCCATGGCCGCGCCCGACGCGCCGAACAAGGCACCGTAGGTCAGCGTGAGTCGAGCGCGGAGGGTCAGCCGAGGGCGGCGCTCATGGCCGATCACTGTTTCGCACCGAGGAAGTACCCGGCGCCGGAACGGGTGTGGAGCACGGGCGGTCCACCCAGCTTGCGGCGCAGTGTCGACACGGTGACGCGCACTGCCTGGGTGAACGGGTCCGCGTGCTGGTCCCACGCCTTTTCCAGCAAGCTCTCGGCGCTCACCACTCCGCCCTGTGCCGTCATCAGGACGTGCAGGACGGCGAATTCCTTCCGGGTCAGCCGCAGATACCGGTCTTCCCGGTACGCCTCTCGACGAAAGGGGTCGAGACGCAGTCCGCACCACCTCAGAACGGGCGGTGGCGGTGCGCCCGACCGGCGGTGCAGAGCGTGGAGACGTGCGACGAGCTCGGGGAAGTCGAACGGCTTGGGCAGGTAGTCGTCCGCTCCCAGACGCAACCCGTCGACCCGGTCGTCGAGAGAGGCCGCAGCAGTGAGCATGAGGACGCGCATCGAGCTGTGCTGCTCCGTGATGTGCCGGCACACCTCGTCCCCGTGGACCTCGGGAAGATCGCGGTCCAGCACTACGACGTCGTAGTCGTGCAGGGCGATCTGCTCCAGGGCCATCCGCCCGTCAGCCGCGTGATCAGCGGCGATGGCTTCCCGGCGGAGACCGTTCACCAGGGCCTGCGCCATGAAGGGCTCGTCTTCCACGATCAGCACGCGCATGTGCTGCTCCTTCCTAGCCGGGGCGCCGGAGCGGGCGCGCGTGAGTGGGGGACGTGACTTGTCCGACTCGGTGTCCTCGTCCCGCCCCGTTCGCGGATGGGGGACGAGCACGCGCGCTAGGGCGCGGCGAGAGCCACCGTCGGCGGAATGCGGGCGGCGCGCATGGCCGGGTACAGCCCGGCGACCGCGCCGATCAGGACTGTCGCGGCGACTCCTGCGCTCAGAGCGGGAAGCGGGATCGCGACGGGCCAGCCCTTGCTCAGAGCATAACCGGTGCTCAGAGCGGCGCCAATGGCCGTTCCGGCGAGGCCGCCGAGGCAGGACAGCAGCAGTGCTTCCATGAGGAACTGCTTGGATATGTGGTGCCGCGCCGCGCCGATAGCGCGTCGCAGGCCGATTTCCCCACGGCGTTCCACCACCGCGATGACCATCGTGTTGGCCACACCGATGCCACCCACCAGCAGGGCGACGGCTCCCAGTCCGACGAGCAGGCCGGTGAAGGACTCCTCAGCCGCCTCACGCGCCTTCAGCGCGTCCGAAGGCCGGCTGACGGTGACGGATTGGGGATTCTCCGGAGAAGCCGCTCGCGGAAGCATCGACCGTACGGAGGCGACCTGTGCGTCCGGGGAACGCTCGTAGACCTTGGTGGGGCGGCCGTCGTAGTCGAAGTAGCGCGCGGCAGCGTCGTTGTTGACGAGTACGGAGGTGTCGATCTCGGGAGCCAGCGGCACTTCGTCGAGGACCCCGAGGACGGTGAAGTACTGGTCGCCGATCCAGACGCGTTCCCCTGGGGCCGTGATGCCGAGCCGGTCCGCCGTGTACCTGCCGAGGACGGCCGTCGGATACCCGAGGGGGGCGCGGTCCAGCCACGCTCCGCGGGCGAGCTTCGCCTCCAGCGTTCGCAGGAGATCCGGGTCGGTGGCGAGCACCGTCAGTGCGTTCGATTCCGCCGGGTCGACCCGAGCGTTCCGGTAGGCCTGGACGTCCTCCAACTTGCCCGTACCGCTCGCGGTCTCGACCCCGTCGACACGCGCGATGGTCCGTACGGTGGTCGCGGGAAGCTGGCCGGGTAGACCCGTCTCAGGGTCGAGACCGGGCTCCACCGTCAAGAGATTGGTGCCCAGCCTGTCCAGTCGCGCGTCCAGGTTCGCCTGACTGGAGGCTGAGATCCCGAGAACAGAGATCATCGCCGCGATGCCGATGGCGATGCCGGCAGCTGACAGGGCCGCGCGCAGTGGGCGGCTCCGCAAGCCTCCGGCACCGAGTCGAAGAAGGTCTCCGGTGCGCAGACGAGACGTGTTCGGACCGTTCCTCCTCATAGGCGCTCCAAAGTCGGACGTGATGTGGTCGTGGGAGTTCCGGTGTCCTGCACGAGGCTGCCGTCGCGCATGATCAGACGGCGGGGCAGGCTGTCGGCAAGGGAGACGTCGTGAGTGATGACCACCACGGTCGTACCGGACTGGTTCATTTCGCGGAGGATGTCCATCACGACGGCGCCCGAGCGGGTGTCCAGCGCTCCCGTCGGTTCGTCCGCCAGGAGCAGTGCCGGGTCGCCGACAACCGCGCGCGCGATGGCCACCCGCTGCCGCTCTCCACCGGACAGCTCGTGTGGTCGATGGTTCAGCCGGTGGCCGAGGGCGACCCTCCCGAGCGCGTCGGCCGCCCGGGCTCTGCGTTCCTTACGGGGCAAGCCCGTATACAGCAGGCCGTCGGCCACGTTGTCGACGGCCCGAGTGCCTCCCGAGAGATGAAACTGCTGGAAGACGAAACCGATGCGATGTGCGCGAAGCGCGGACAGCCTCCGGTCGTGGAGTTCGTCGACCCTGTGTCCGTCGACCACGACCTGCCCGGCGGTCGGCCGATCGAGGGTGCCGATCAGATTGAGCAGGGTGGACTTCCCGGAACCCGAGGGGCCCACAACCGCGACGAGCTCCCCGGCCCCGATATCCGCGGTCACGTCCCGCAGTGCGTGGACCCGCTGCGCCGCGGTGCCGTAGGAACGGCCCACGCCGGTGAGGCTCACGATCGGTGGGGCACACGTCTCGGCGGCCGGCTCTCCACCGCCAGGGTGCCTGATCACAGCTTGGGCACCCCGACCTTCATGCCCTCGCTGAGGCCCGTGCCGCTGATCTCGGCCCGCCCGTCCGCGAACGCTCCCGTAGTGACCTTGACCTGCTGCGTCTTCCCGTTCTTCACCAGTTGCACCACGTACCCGCCGCCCGGCGCGGGCAGAAGCGCCGTCACGGGCACGGACAGCACGTTTCGCGCCTCGGTGCGCTTCAGGACGACGACCGTCAGCGTGCTCTGGATGTTGGCGAACTCGTCCGGCGAGTCCGGGCGCACGGTGATCGGGACGGCCT
Source organism: Streptomyces sp. NPDC107498 (assembly GCF_055582805.1). Lineage (NCBI taxonomy): Bacteria > Bacillati > Actinomycetota > Actinomycetes > Kitasatosporales > Streptomycetaceae > Streptomyces > Streptomyces sp. NPDC107498. Next base: position 73,252 of record NZ_JBVJPE010000028.1, read on the forward strand.
TCTTCCCGTCCTGTGTGGCCTTCTCCACCCCCACCGAGGAAACCGTTCCGTCGATCCGGCTACCGTCCGGCAACTCGATCTGGGCTTTTGCGCCCTTGACGGCCAGGTCCTGCTGCTTGGAGGGGATCTCCGCCGACACGGTGTGCTGGGACCCGGTGGCTTCCAGCACCTCCTGGCCGGCCGTGACCAGATCACCGGGGCGCACTCCGGCGCGAGCGATGCGGAGCGATCCCGAAGCGAAGACCACCCGGCCCAGTTCGAGCTTGCCGTTGGCGGTCAGGCCGTTCTTCTTCTGCCACCGTTTCACCGCGGCCTCCGTCTTCTCGGAGTACTTTTCGTCCACTGTGAAGCCGACATAGCCGAGTGCGGCGAGGTTCTGTTCCAGCTGCCGTACGTCTTCGCCGCCGGGCATGCCTCGCTTGAACTCCCGCCAAGCGGGCAGAGACCCGTCCATCAGGAAGACCGGCGCGTTGTTCACCGCGTAGAGGGCTTCTCCCGGCGCGACGACAGAGTTGGCGGGCGCCGTCCGGGTCACGATGCCCGGCAGGTAGTTCTTGATCGTCCGTTTTCCGGTGTAGTCGAGGGAACCCTGCGCGATGACCTCGGTCACCAGATCACCCCTGGTGATGAGCCCGGTCCCCGGCGGCAGCGCCTCCTGAGGTGCCGCCGTACGGGGTGTGGTGTCGTAGTCGACGAAGACGACGGCGCCCGCCGCTGCGAGGACGGCGGTCATCACGGCAGCGAGGATGACGGCACGCCGGGAACGAGCCGGGGCGGTGGCCCGGTGGCCCGGTTCGTCCGCAGGAACCTGGGGCACGACGACCGTGCCCGGCCCTTCCTCCATCACTTCGTCCCCAGCTTCTCGTCGACGTACTTCTGGAGAGCGTCACCGGGCCCTTTGCACGCTGCCATGGCCCTCTCCAGGACGGGATTCTCGCCAGGCTTGGACGGCCTCATGGTGATGGTGTCCGGCTGGACGTAGCCGTTCTCGCGGAGGCACTTCTGATTCGCCAGCATCAGCGCCTCCAGCTCGGGATCACCGCTGAGACCCCCGTCGCCCGCCATCTGCGACCCCGGCGGGTCACCGCACTCCTTCGCCGCCTTGGCAAGGATCGACTTCCCCGCGTCCTTGGGAACCTGCGGGCTGTCGCCCGGCTCCGGGTCGGGGACGTCGACGCCGTTCTTCCGCATGCAGGCGGCATACGCGACCCCTTCCTGGTCGCCCGGCTGACTCGCGTCGCCACCGTCCTGTGGCTTCTCGCCGGCGGAGTCCTCGCTCGCTGAAGGAGCGGCATGGGCCTCGGGCGGCTCGCTTCCGGCACAGGCAGCCGTGCCCGCTCCCAGCAGCAGCACAGCACACGCAGCCGCAAGACCGCTGCGGACTCGGAACGACGATTTCACTGAAGACTCCCCTACGACCCGTTCACGGACCCGACACCTGCTTCCGGTTCAGCCGGCACAGGACTCGAATGCCTGCACACCGGCCGACCGCAGTCGTATTTCACGGGTTGGCACGTTGCACGAGGGTGAGCGCGTTTCCTTACCTTTTCGCAACGGCGGCCGACCTGGCTCACGCATGCCCATCGTCGCCCTCCGCAGCCGGCGCCTCCTTCCCTCCGCGGTCCCGGAGCGGCTCGGCGGAGGCGCGTCATGGGGGCGACAGGCACGGATCGTCTGGCGGCGGGGCGTGCCGGCCGAGCGCGTGCGTCGACGGCGATGCCCCGGGCAAGGCGCCGTCCGCCGCGATGCGGCTTCGAGCGTGATGGGCGCTGTGCGGTGTATGACGGCGCTGTGATTCCCGCCGGCGACCCGTGCGTCTCCGCGTTCCCTATCGGGAGGCTCGGTCTGCCCGCGGGTCGGAACGAAGTCTCGCCCTCTCCTCGCCATGCCGCTTCACCCTGAAGTTGCTCAGCAACGCGATCGCCGGCGACCGGTTGTGGTCCGGGTCCACCGTGGCCACGGCACCGTACGCGACGGTAGGGGCGCGATCAGGTCGTATCGCCTTCGGCGTGGATCGATTCCGGGAACAAGACGACGATGAAGAAGTAGCACGCGGGTGATGAAACATGAACAGGCCGACTTCATACTCCGATGCCGGGGCATCTGGATCCCAACAGGGCTGGTTCACCACCAGGAAGAGCCCGGTGAGGAGAGGTCCGGAAGGCCCGCGGCCACCCGCGGAGGGAGCGGCCGGCGGGCGGAGTCCTCTCGCGTCGTTCGTACCGGATGAGACCTCGCTCGAAGACGTACCGTCCGGTGTCGGCACTTTCGATCGATCCAGTGCCAGAAGCCCTTCCGACGCTCTTTTGGTGAGGCGCACCCTGCAGGAGATAGCGCCGGTCGCCGAACGGGTGACCTCGCACTTCTACGCCCTGCTGTTCACCCGGCACCCCCACCTCAGGTCCCTCTTCCCGCCCGCGATGGACGTTCAGCGCGATCGCCTGCTCAAGGCCCTGCTCACAGCCGCTGAACTGATGGTGAGCCCGACCAGGCTGACCGGTTACCTCCAGGACCTCGGGCGCGGGCACCGGAAGTACGGCACCGAGCCAGACCACTACCCAGCCGTGGGCGAAGCCTTGATCGGCGCGCTGTCCGCCCACGCCCCCGAGACGTGGGACGACGCGAGCGAGTACGCGTGGACACGCTCGTACCGGATGATCGCCCGCATCATGACGGACGCGGCCGCCGCGGACGCGAGAACCGCGCCGCCCTGGTGGTCGGCGGAGATCGTGTCGCATCGTATGAGGTCCCCCCGGGTGGCGGAGATAACGGTCCGCACCGACCGGCCCTACCGATACGCTCCAGGCCAGTTCACGAGCATGGAGACGCCGTGGTGGCCCCGGGTCTGGCGGAACTACTCCTTTGCGAGGGCACCGCGCGAAGACGGCCTGCTGGTGTTTCTTGTCAAAGCGCTCCCCGCCGGATGGGTGTCGAACGCACTGGTGAACCGCGCCCGGCCGGGAGACCTGCTGAGGCTGGGCCCTTCGGAAGGGTCCATGGTCGTCGACCACACGACGGAAAGAGGATTGCTCTGCCTGGGCGGGGGAACCGGAATCGCTCCCATCAGGGCCATCGTGGAAGACGTCGTCGAGCGCGACGGCCAGCGTCCTGTGGATGTCTTCTACGGAGCCAGAGACGAGAACGATCTCTGCGAGATGAACGCGATGTTGCGTCTGAAGCAGAAGTGCCCTCGGCTCAACGTGAGAGCGGTGGTGGGGGAGGATGCTCAGATCTTCGCTCACGTACGCGAATTCGGTCCCTGGTACGGATACGACGCGTGCGTCTCCGGACCTGCGGGAATGGTGCGCCGAGGAATCAGGAATCTAGAGGACTTCGGCGTCCGCCCGCAGAACATCCTTCATGACCCGCTGGAGACGCTTCTACCGACTGTCGAAGGCCGATGACGACGCCGGCCGAGAGCCGGGGCGGGCGGTCAGGCAGGAGTCCTGGCGGCGCGGATCCCGGTGCTCTCAGCGCAGGGACGAAAGGCGGCAGGGCCCCTCCCGCCGTCGGTGCGATGACCGGCGTCACCACGCTGACGGTTGTGGGGCCCTTCCTCATCGGCTCACTCGTTGAGCGGCCGGGCTTCGCCGTCCTGTACAGGGTGGGGGAGCGGTCAGATGCCGTGGCGCGGGCCTATAGGTCGAGCGAGTTCATCATCGCTGATCCAGTTGCCGTGGAAGCCGAACGGGACCCGGCGCGGTAGGTGCACGCGAGCGATCGGATCGGTTTGGATGTCGCCCGCGTCCAGGATCACCAGCTCGGAGAGGTCGGTGTTCCCGTCATACACGACGGACAGGATCCAACCGTCGTCCCCTGCCTCGGCATTCGGCCTCGGCACGAAGGCGGGTTCCATGGTGACGCGGCCGGGACCGAAATGGCGGATCTCCGTGGTGCCCTTCACGGTGTCCACCTTGACCAGGGGGCCGGTCGCGAGGCCGTCATGCGTGTGGTGACGTTCCACGCCGTCGGTGATCGCGATGCCGTGGGCCCCCACGCCGGCGAACCAGCCGTACCGGTGCTGTCTGCCCACGAGCTTCGCGTCGATGCGCGGAAACTCGACACTGTAGGCGGCGATGACCTGCTCGTTAGTGGTACCGAGTGCTGGGTTGATCACCCACCGGACCAACGTGGGCACGCTTCCTCCGGGGCCGTGCATGTCCCGGAGGAAGACCTCGTCGTACCGGATGACGTCGAGGGTGAGTGAGCCGTCGGCGTTGTCGTACGCGTTGAGCACGTGGAACACGTAGCAGCGGGGCACCTCGACCCACCGAATCTGCTCCGCAGTGCCCCTGATCGGCAGAATTCCGACCCGGGACGGGTGTTCCTCGTCCCAGACGGCCGGGATGTTGGAGATCGGCAGGCCCGCCTGGGCACGACGCATGCCGGCGGCGATCGTGACGGGGAGATCCAGAACGACGAGGCGTGTCTCGGTGAGGGCCATGTCGTGCATCATCGGAAGATCGTTCACCGGGATGTCGGCGGTGTGCGCGAGCTCGCCCGCTTCGTCCAGGACTATGTAGCGGGCCCCAGCGAGCCCCGTGCCGTATACGACGGCGTGCATGTCCCCGGTCACAGGGTCGACCTTGGGGTGTGCCGAGAAGCCGTGGCCGAGTGCGCCGTCGCAATCCCAGACCGCGGTCCGGGACAGGTCCGGGCTGATCTCCACCGGCGGATCGCTGGCTTCTACGAGGGTGAGAATGCGCCCCGCATGAGCCATCACACTGGTGTTCGGGGCATATCCCTGCGTCTTCGTGAACCGGCTTCGATACCAGTCTGCCCGACCTTCGCGCAGCTGGATCCCGTGCACCATTCCCTCACCCGAGAACCAGTGATAGATCTCGGGATCGACCGAGTCTCGCGGATTCGGCCCGATCCTCAAGTAGCGGCCGTTCAGTTCCGGCGGAATGGCTCCGGTGACCGGGAGATCCGAAAAGTCGGCCTCTCCGTCGACAGGCGCGTAGTTCCCGCTGAGATAGAAGTTGCTCGAATTGCGTCGAGTCATGCTTTCTCCTCCGGTTCGCAATCGTTACTAGACGGTACAACTTGGACGGTTCGTTTCACCATAGAGTGATTGCGACCGTCTGGATCGGAAGGTTTCGATTTCTACCGAATCAACCAGCAGCGCTTGTGCCGTCCTCGGACTGCTCGGGACCCGAGGCACGGTCCCGTCATCGAGGAGAAGTAGAAGGGCCGACGCGCTCCGGTCCTCTCGGCCGTCGGCCGGGCGGAGCTCCGCACAGGGCTGGAGACACCGACCGGCGCCACGGGGATCCACGAGGAAGGGGTTCTCCGCCTCCTCGTCCAGACCGCGCACGGCACCGGCCGACTAAGGTTGCCGATCGGGACTCTTGTCCGCGTGGACAGCGTCCGCGTCGACCACGCCTCCGGCCGCTTCTCGTTCGGACCGCCTCCTCGCGGCGATCAGGCTGGTGACGGTCGTGACGGCCAGGACGCCGCCGATGACGCCGAGCGAGACCGGGATGGAGATCTCGGGGACGTGCACCCCGGACT
>NZ_JBVJPE010000029.1:0-69275 GCF_055582805.1 Streptomyces sp. NPDC107498
CCGTGCGACGCCGGGCCGGACCCACGACCTGACCGCGGCCCGGGCCCACGGCATCGTCCAGGCCTGCCTGACCCGCCAGATCCTCGTCCTCGCGGGCCGCGCCTATCAGGGCGCCGGCGCCACTTTCCGCACCCCCTATTACCACCACCGCGAACAACCCGCCCACTACCAACAGTTCAACCGCGATCACGGCCGACTCAGAGCACCCGGCGAACGCGCCTTCGCACAGCTGAAGGCCTGGCGGATCCTCCGGCGAGCCAGATGCTCCACCCGCCGCATCGGCACCATCGTCCAAGCCATCCTCATGCTACTGACCTGCAGCTATTCAGGATGAAAGAGGCTCAGTGAGATCACCACGCCAACGACCAGGGGCCCTGCCTCGTCACCACCCTCGCTGATCAGCTCTTTTCACCCTCCAGCACAGGATGAAAGAGGCTCATTGAGGATTTTCAGCGTTGACGCTCCAGGGTGAGGACGGCGGCGGCGATGGCCGTCATGCGGTTGGGGCTGCAGCGGGCTTTGCGGAAGATGCGCCAGGACTTGAGTCGCGCGACGCTTCGTTCGACGGGTGCCCGCGCCGCTGACAGGGCCCGGTTGACCGTCTGCTGGGTTGTGGTGAGTTCCCGGTTCGGGAGCTGTCTGATCGGTGTGGTCGCCCAGGGGCCGGCGCCGATGGAGGCGCGGTCGGCGAGAACGGGGACGCCCTGGCGTTCGCAGATCCGGATGATGCGGTGGGTGCGGGCGGCGGTCAGGTCGTGGGTGCGGCCGGGCAGCGCGGGTGGGATCCACAGCAGATTGCCGGTGGGATCGGTGACGACCTGCACGTTCACTCCGTGACGGCGGTGCTTCTGGGAGAAGTCGCTCCGGCTGTCGCCGATGCGGTCGCACTCGGCAAGCGTCCCGTCGAGCAGGACCTAGTCCGGATCGGCCTCGCGCAGGACCCGCATGGATACCCACTCGACCAGAGCATGAGGCAGGTCGAGTGCGGCAGAATAGGGAACCAACAGGGCTCCTGTGCCGGTGGGTTGAGACTTCGAACACCTGCCTCAACGGCGCGGGAGCCCTGTGCGTTGCGGGCCTCATCCCGACTCGACCTGGATCACTCGATCAGTGGCCACTCTGAAAGAGCTCACTGACACGTGCGGACCTCGTACTCCTGCTCTCGCACCGGATACGAACGGCGCCAACGGCTGGAAGGTGTTCGGAACGGCTCCCGACCTGCAACTCCAACCGGTTCCCTCATACAGGTGGCCGAGCAGGACACGAGGGCGAAAGCGCGGCCGGGAAGAGCCACGCGCCCTCTGCTGACGGCGACGGAACGCCCCCGCCCGCCGATGTCAGGGTGTCCTCGCGCAGTCGCACCCCGATGCCGGCTCGTGCCGCACAGGTCTCCAGGCGCGGAAAACACCGTCCCGCGCGCTGGGGGCAGGCGTCCCATCCTCTCTGATGGCTCACAACGGAGCGGCAGAGGAGTGGGAACGGTTCAGTCGTGGTCGTATGGGTCGTGGGGCCGTCAATGGCGGCGCTCGGGGCGGACGCAGCGGCCTCGGGCCGAACCGCCGCGCCGGCGCCGCGCCCCTCCGGGCGCAGAGGGGCGCTCCATTTCACCAACGACTCGCGAAGGGCTCGTCCCGGGCGCTTTCCGTGATCTCGACGGGAGTGGGCACGCGTGCTCGTCGACGCGATGGCCCTCGATGACTTCCTGTGGAACCCTGGGGAGGACGGCGTGGAACTCGTGCTCTACCTCCTCCGATGAGTGTCCTTCGGCGTTCACGGCTCGTCCCAGCTTCTCGATGATCTCTCCGGGTCACCTCTTCCAGCATCCTGATGAGGCGTCAACTCGCGTTCGGCAAAGGCGGAAGGGCCGTAGGGAGTGTAGTTCGGGAGCCCTCGTCCGAATGGATCTCGTCCCAGCTCCCCGCCAGCGTGGTCGAGCGCGCCACGGGGAGTCTCGGGCCTTGCTCTTGAGGGCGCTGGGGACCGTTGGCGGGGCGTCAGCCGACCCAGGGTGAGCCGCCGGCCAGGGAGACGTCGATCCGGTGGGCGGCGAGGAGGGGAACCAGCTCCTCGGCATCCTCCGTCGGGATGTCGGTGAGCACGGCCTGCCGCCGCGCGCTCAGTAGCTTCGGCCTGCCGATCAGCTGGAGGGAGCCGGCGAGGACGCCGATGCCCGGGACGTCCCGGATGCGGTCGACCGCGTCGAACGCGCTGTTGTGCCTGCCGATCACGATGATGCCCCGGGTCCGCACCCAGAGGACCTTGCGACGGTCGCCCGTCTTGAGGCTCTTGAGAAGCTGGGCGTTCTCCCCGTCGATGCGAGCCCGGTCCAGGGCCCTGAGGGTCTCGCGCGCCGCGTTCAGGGCGCGCTCGGCGCGCTCCGCCCTGCGGAGGGCGGCGGCCCCGGGCTGCCGGCCGGGACGTGGCCGCTCCGGCTCGCGGGCCGCGCGGGGTTCCTCGGGAAAGGTCTCGGGGACCTCGTGGACCGGGCCGGTGAGGGACGGGGACTCGTAGACGGCCCACGCGGTGGCGGCGTACGTCGCCGCCAGGTTGTCGGCAAAGTCACCGAGGGTCTCGTAGAGCCGGGCCGTGACGGGGTCGTTTGCCGGGCGCTCGCCCATGCCGTCGTAGCTCGTGAGGTAGCGGAAGACGAGTTCCGCCGTGTCGGGCAAGTAGGCCTCGGTCACGCGCGTGACGGTTCGCGCGGAGAACAAGTCGTCGGCGGCGAGCGTCTCGGACAGCGCGTGGGCGACCGCATCCGGGTCCGCGCTTTCCCAGCACCGCTCGACCACCGCGTTGACGGTCTGGAGCAGGCGCTCGTACAGGACACCTGCGTCGGGAACCATCTCCTTGTCAACTCCCACCGCTCGCACCGTTTCCATCTCCCTAGTGTTCCGCAAGGATCCGGCCACACGGCTGTCCGCGAACGGTTTAGACGGGCCGAGTTCGCCTCCCGTTCAGACTCCCGTCGGGGCACCCGGGCCCGCCCCGTGCGAAGGCGACACGGCCCGCTGGCGCCGGAGTCGGTTCAGGGGGCACGTAGGCAGACGTGCGGGCGGGCGCGACGCTCGATCGGTCGCCCGAACGGAGGCCCGCGCGCCCGCCTCCGTGGCCCAGCATGGGCGCATGCTGGTCTTCACCGCCGCAGCTGCGGCCGTACCCCTCGCCTTCGCCACCGACCCGCCGGCCCCAGGTCCGGCCGCCTGCCGTCGGGAGGTCGTCGCGTGAACACGGTCGACGAAGCCCTGACTGCGCTGCGGGCAAGTCTCACGTTCCAGGTCTGGGGGCTGGCCGTCCTGCTGGCGACGGGTGCCATGGCCGTGGCCGCCTCGCTGCTGTGGGAACGGTCGAGAGTGGGCACCCGGGCCCGGCCCGGGAAACGCGGCAGCGCGACGGCCGGTCCGCCGGGGCCCGGTTTCGAGAAGGAGCCTGACGCCTCCTGAGGGGACCGGGCCGGGGGGCCGCCGAGCGCCCCGCCCTGCCGGGCAGGCGAGGAGGTTGCCCGGATGGATTCCCCCAGACCCACTACTCTGCGGTATCCCTCAAATCTTCCCCAAAAGTGGATGAAATACGGGGAAGTAACACCGGTTCAGTCCATGAAGTCCCCGACACCGGCCATGGTTTCGCCCTGGCGCGGAGAGGGAGGCTGTTTGGGCAAAACCGGCCAAGTCCTCGGATTGGCAGGTGCACAAATAGCCCGGCCTTGGAAATGACAGATGGGGCACTCCATGACCACTGAACGCATATTCGTCCACGTGAAGACGTCGGATCCGATCTCCGAGGCGGGGATCGTGGCCGCGCTGAAATCACGTGCGGAGATCTGGATCACCGAGGAGAGCCAGCTGTCCCCCAGCACCGTCGCGCTGATCGTCTCGGACGAGATGGACGACGAAGCGCTGCGCCTTCTGCGCGCCGCTCGGGGCAAGGGCCTTCAGCGGGCCGTCGTGGTCGTCTCCGAGCTCGACGACGCCGGGCTGATGGTGGCGGTGGAGGCCGGAGTCGCCGGTCTGGTCCGCCGGCGGGAGGCCACCGCGGACCGGCTGGTCCAGGTCATCACCTCGGTGAACCGCGGCGCGGGCGTCGTCCCGCCCGATCTGCTGGGCCGGCTGCTCAAGCAGGTCTCGCAGGTGCAGCGCCAGGTCCTCGCCCCGCGCGGCCTGCGTTTCAACGGTCTGACCGACCGCGAGGGCGAGGTGCTCAAGCTCGTCGCGGACGGTATGGACACCCGGGAGATCGCCGAGCAGCTTTCCTACTCGGAGCGCACCGTGAAGAACGTCCTGCACGACGTGACCCACCGGTTCCACCTGCGCAACCGGTCCCACGCGGTGGCGTACGCCATCCGCGAGGGACTCATCTGACGCGTGGCTGCGGCCCGCAGTGGTTCCACTACTCCTCGATCCGTCCCCGGGGACGTTGACGGCCCTGCCGTCGGGGGGTGCCCCCTGGGGGGGGTGCGACGGCTGAGCCCCGGCCCACTCCGATCTCGACCCGGTCGGGCGCCGGTTCGATCCGCTGGTCGACATCGAACGGCATAGGCGCGATGACGGCGAGGTGGAGCACCGGCGAGTCCGGGACCCGCGCACCGCTCCAGGGGATCGGCACCGGGTCGAACGGTGCGGGAATGAGCCGCATCGCTCCGGTGCAGAAGCCCGCGAGGGACGGGTGCAGGAGATCGTCCGGGATCACCGCGCAGTACGCGGCCGACCGCATGATCTCCCCGAGCAGTCCGTAGCACCCCCGCCAGTCGGCCGCGGAAGCGGTCAGCTCGTACGAGTACTGGAACAGCCGCGAGGGCTGGCTGCGCGCCACGACCTTGTCGTCCGCGTCGCGGACGTAGAAGCTGCCGACGCGGCCGTTCTCCTCCTCCCGCACGTCGTACAGGAAGGCGCGGACGACGCTCCGCCCGGCATCGTCGGAGAAACCCCGGACCGGTGAGTCGAACCGGAGGTCGGCCTCCGGGACACAACGGCGCAGCCAGGCTTCCAGCGACAGGGTGACAGCATCCATCATCCGCTCATCGTCGCCGTCCGCTCCCTCTGTTCCACCCCGCTAAGGGGCAGAACGAGGAACGCTCCCCCCTTCCCTTTGGGGCAGCGGTCGATGCGTGATCGGCTGGCTGACCATCACTCCTTCACCACTGGTTCTCCCGGAATCATTTGCAGAGCCCCACGAAAGCGAGGAAAGCGTGCCCAATTACCTGACCCCGGGTGTCTACGTCGAGGAGACCTCATCGGGGATCAAGCCCCTGCAGGGGGCCGGCACCGCGACGGCGGCCTTCGTCGGCTTCACCGAGAAAGGTCCGTTCAACGAAGCCGTCCTGGTCACAAGCTGGACCCAGTACACGACCCTCTTCGGCGACTTCGTCCCAGGGGCGTACCTGCCCCAGGCCGTCTACGGATACTTCCTCAACGGTGGAGGCAACGCCTACGTCGTGAGTCTCGGCAGCGGCGTCGCCACCACGGACAAGGCCGCTCCCGCCGAGCTGGAGGCCCCTGCGCGCGTCGAGCTGGCCGGACCCGGGGGCGCGCGCCCCGCGCTGACCGTCGGTCTGAGCGCGGCCGGTTCGGCGGCCCCGGGCGGACCCGTCACGGTCGAGGTCGAGGACGCCACCGACGGCGGCGACGACGCCTTCAAGCTGGTCGTGCGCCGCGACGGGAAGGTCGAAGAGGTCTACGACAACGTCTCCACCAAGAAGGGCCCGGCCAACGTCCTCACGGCGGTCAAGCAGTCCTCCCTGATCACGGTGGAGGAGATCAAGGGCGCTGCGCTCACCCGTCCGGTGAAGGGCGCCAAGGCGTCCCTGGCCCCGATCCGCCCGTCGGGCGTGCCCGCGGCGAGCGGATCCGACGTCTCCCCCGGTCTCTACATCGGCGACACCGCCGCCCGCACCGGTCTGTCGGGCCTGGAGGCCCTGGACGACATCACCATGGTCGCCGTCCCGGACCTGATGGCCGCGTACCAGGCGGGTGCCGTCGACGCCGAGGGCGTCAAGGCCGTCCAGCTGGAGCTGATCGCGCACTGCGAGCTGATGGGCGACCGGGTCGCGATCCTCGACCCGCTGCCCGATCTCAATGCTTCCCAGGTCCGCGAGTGGCGCCAGGAATACTCCGCGTTCGATTCCAAGTACGCCGGTCTGTACTGGCCGTGGGTGAACGTGATGAACCCGGCCGAGAAGAAGGCCGAACTGATCCCGCCGAGCGGCCACATCGCCGGTGTCTGGGCTCGCAACGACGACACGCGTGGGGTCCACAAGGCCCCGGCCAACGAGATCATGCGCGGTGTCCTGAACCCTGCGCTCGCCGTGACCAAGGGGGAGCAGGCGATCCTCAACCCGCTCGGCGTCAACTGCCTCCGGACCTTCCCCGGCCAGGGTGTGCGCGTCTGGGGTGCTCGCACCCTCTCCAGCGACCCCGAGTGGCGCTACATCAACGTGCGCCGCCTGTTCAACTACGTCGAGAAGTCCATTCTCGACGGTACGAGCTGGGTGGTCTTCGAGCCGAACACGCCCCGTCTGTGGGCCGGTGTCAGCCGCACCATCGAGGCCTTCCTGACGCGGGTCTGGCGCAGCGGCGCGCTCTTCGGCCGCAGCCCCTCCGAGGCCTTCTTCGTCCGCTGCGACGACACAAACAACCCCCCGGAGAACCGCGACGCGGGAATCCTCACGATCGACATCGGCATCGCCCCCGTGAAGCCCGCCGAGTTCGTCGTCTTCCGTCTCTCCCAGTACGCCCAGGGCTCCTCGCTCGACGAGTAGCAGAAAGGACCTGACACACCATGACAACCCCCAAGTCCGGAACACCCATCGCCCTCTCGGCGGCCGCTTTCAAGGTCTCGTTCGCGGGAAACACGGAATTCGACGCGTACTTCTCCGAGCTCTCCGGCATCACGAGCGAGGTGGAGCCGGTCGAGTACATCGCGGCCGACTCCTCCACCGGCGAGCCGATGATGACCAAGCAGTTCGGCAAGGTGAAGCCGCCGACCGTCACGCTGAAGCGAGGTGTCGACGGCAGCGCCACGATCTTCGCCTGGCACGAACTGGCCCGTGGCGCCATCGGCGCCGCGCGGCTCACGGGAACGCTCGAGATCCTGGGACACAAGGCCGCCGCGAGTGACAGTGAGCGGCCCACGCTGGCCACGTACTACCTGCACGATGCCTGGCCCAGCAAGATCGAGGTCGGCAACCTGAAGGCCGGCGCGTCCGAAATCGTGATCGAGACGGTGACCTTCACCTGCTCCAAGGTCACGACGACCCCGATGTGATGACCATGACAGCAGAGAACGACGGCATGACCATGAAGACCGAATATCCGTTCGTTCTTCCGCGCGGGTACGTCGACTCGAACGGGCAGGTGCATCGCAACGGTCTGATGCGCCTGGCCACCGCCCGTGACGAGATCGCCCCCCAGGTCGACCCCAAGGTCCAGCAGAACCCCGCCTACCTGACGGTCCTGCTGCTGAGCAGGACCGTCACCCGGCTGGGTTCGGTGACCGACGTCAACACCGACACGATCGAGAACCTGTTCGCGTCGGACCTGGCGTTCCTCCAGGACCTCTACCGGCGGATCAACCAGGAGGGGCGGACCGAGGCCGAGGTCGACTGCCCGTCCTGCTCCCACTCCTTCCTCGTCGACATCGCCGGTGAGGCGCCGGGGGAATCCTGACGTACACGGCCGACCGTCTCTGGGAGGAGGTCGTGTACGTCGCCTACTACCTGCACTGGTCCGCCGATTCCGTCCTCGACCTGGAGCATCCCGCGCGCCTGCGGGTGATCGAGGAGATCGGCCGGATCAACCAGAAGATCTCCGAGCCCGTCGGGCCGGACGTCTGACGTCCCTGAGGGACTCCTGAAAGGAGGCGACCATGCGGTGGTCGTGGAAAACCGTACGCACGTGGCTGTCGAGGCATGCGCCCCGACCGGCGGTTGACGGCGCGCCACGGCCGACACACCTTGCGCCGGTGCCTCCGCGCAAGGGTTCCACCGCCTGGCGTCGGCTGCCCGTCCTGCACACCACGGTTCGGGTCTCGCCCTGGACCGTGGCCGCCATGGCCCGGACGGCGACCGCCAAGGCGGGTACCCGGTCCCTCGTCCACCGGGCGCCCGCCCCCGCCCTCCCCGGGACCGCTCCCCGGGGCCGGGTGGACTCCCTCGTCAGGACGACGGCCGTCATGGCGGACCTCCTGACGGTCCGTCCGACGTCCCGGCGTCCCTGGACGCCGGAACACACCGGGGCCGCCCCCGACGCCACCGCCGGCACCTCCGCGGAGCCGACCGCGGAGGAGAGCACGTCCACGATCGTGGAAGCCCCGCGCCGGGTCCCCGTAGTCGCCCCCCGCCCGGCCGCCGACCGCAGCTCGTCCGATTCCTCCGGTGCCGGGCAGGACATCGGCGCGGCTCCGCTCCCGCTCACCCGCGCCACCGACGCGTACGTCGGCGAGCCCCGGCCCGTCACACCTCCCGCCGCCCGCTCAGAGTTCGACCGGCAGCTCGACGCCTTCCGTCCCGCGTGGATAGTCGCACAGCTGGAGAACGCCGGGGGAGACCTGCCCTCGTACGTCCTGGCACGCCGGGGGAACGGACCCCAGCCGACCGCCGCGCCTGACCCGCAGCCGCTCCCCGCCCCGACCCTTTCGCCCGCCCTGCCTCCCACGGCCCCGGGCGAGCCCCGGGCGAGCCTCGCGGAGTCACGGCGGCGTGACCGGACACACCGGTCCCGGCGCCATCCCGACTCCTACCAGCGGCGCTCCGCCACCGGAACCTCGGTGGAGGACGCTACCCCGCTGCCCGCTGCCGCCGCGTCGGAGGGCCCCGACGCACCCGTCGGAGGCGGAGCCCCGGCCTCACCCGGCGCGGACGGCACCTCGGACGCGACGACGGGCACGTCCGGGGCGGTGTCCGGCAGCTGGGAGGCCGAATGGAGCCGCAAGCAGGGAGCCCGGCACAGCACGCGCCGCTCCCCGCACGGCACGGCGCCCCGTGCCTCGGAGCACTCGCCGGAGACGCGTACGCCCGCGCACCCCGGTCGTCCCTCCTCGTCGGGCCCCGCGCCCTCGGCCGCGCCGGACTCCGACGCCCCGAAGGAGGCCGATACAGTCAGCGCGTCCTCACCCGCCGCCGTGTTCCTCGACGCGACCCCAAACCCCCTGGATGCTCAGGACACGGTCCGGCCGTCCGACGCAACGAACGCCGGGCGCGGAGCGACCACCTCTCCGTCCCGCACCCTGCCCGAGCTCGCCCACCGCACCGCCGTGCTCTGGTCCGCGGCCGATCCGGAGCACCCGCGGACCGCGACGACCCCGCTGACGGTGTCGGACGCGTCGCGGGCGGCGGAAGCGTCATCCGAGCCGACGTCCCCGGACGGGACGCCGTCCGCCCCCGCGCACGCACCGGCCATCCGGGGCACGGACCCGTCCGGTACGGGTTCTACGACGGACCAGGCACAGGCTCCGGACACGACGCCCGCGCGCCCCCGGCCCGCGACGCCTGGTGCCGAAACCACCGTGGTCTCCCCCGCCTCCGAAGAACCGGCCGGAGAGCCGGAGACAGCACGGCCCTCCACACCCGAACCGGCGGTCACCTCCCCGTTCACCGGCCCCGCAGCCTCCGCCTCTCACACGACCTCCGTCGCCACCCGCGCCGCCGCCACCTTCGCAGCGGCCACGGGTGCCGAAGCCACCGGCACCTCCCCCGCCTCCGAAGAACCGGCCGGAGAGCCGGAGACAGCACAGCCCTCCACACCCGAACCGGCGGCCGGCCCCGTCCCGACGGCCGCGTCCGCCGTCGTTCCGCGCGTCGCCCCGTCCTCCCCTGCGTCCGACACGATCCGCAGGGCGGAGACGCCCGACGCGGCCGGCCCGGGGACGACGTACCGCACCCCACCGGTACGCTTCCCCCTGACCCCGGAACCGCCTCGACCCTCCCAGGAGGGTCTGTCCCTTCTGGTACACCGCCACCCCGGCTCCGCGGGCAGCGTCCTCATCCTGGAGCGGGTCCCGGAGCCCGTGCTCCCCGGCGTCGTTCCGGATCCGGCGACCGACAGCGCCCCCCCGTTCGCGACGACGTCCGCGACCGCCCCCGGGCTCCCCGCTGCCTTCGCGGCGGCGTCCTTCGTGGGCACCGCCGGGCCGGAACAGGGCGATCCCGCGGCCCATGTCCCCGGTGCTCCCTCCCTACGCCTCGTCCACTCGGCCTCCTCACCCGCCGACGTCCCCGTCACGGACGTCCCGACCACCGCCGGGACACCTCGTACCCCCCCGGCCCTGTACGCGGTCCCGCAGTACGTCGCCTCCCTCTTCGCGGCTGCGTCCTCGGCCACCGGGCCCCTGCCCGGCTCGGCCGCACCCGGCGGCACGGGCCCATGGGCGCCGGACACGGACGAACCCGAGGCGGTGTCGGCCACGGCGATGGCCCTTGCCGTCCAGCGCGCGGCGGTGGGCAGCGACCTGATCCCCATCCTGGACGCCCCGTCCCTGCCCGGGCCGGGCGCCCGGGCCAGGGCCGACGCGCGGTGGTTCGGCGACACGAGCTCACTCCACCACGTCCGGACCCGGGCACCGCAGAACACCGTCGCGGACCGGACCGTCACCGAGAGCGCCGACGGGCGGTTGCCTTCCCCATCCGTCGCACCGCCCGAGGCCTCGGCGGTCCCCCCCTCCGAGGAAGCGGGCGACGGCGGGGTGACGGAACAGCCACCCGTCACGTATTCCGCAGGCGTCGGACACCCTGCCTGGCCGGGCGGCGGAGGGCCGTCCTTCGGCGGGCCTCCGCAAGCCGTGCCCGTCGGGCAGTCGGGCGTGCCGCTGGAGCAGACCCCCGAGTGGGCGGCGCTGCTGGACATGCTGGCCGACCGCGACCGGATCTACGCCCGCTTCGACGATCCGGTCGTGCTGGACGCGCTGGCGGCACGGCTCTACGACCGCATCCTCGCGCACGTCCGTCAGGAGCTGGTGGTGGAGCGCGAGCGGCACGGTCTGCTGGCCCCGCGCCCCTGACGACGTCGCTACCAGAAGTCCCCTCCGGCTCAGGCCGGTCTCCGGAAGAGGAAGAAGATGCAGCTCAACAAAGTGGTCAAGGGCGCCAGCAAGTGGGGTGACTGGTTCTTCGGCTCGGTCAACATGGCGTTCAACTTCACCGTCGCCATCGACCAGTACGACTACGAACTGGGTGACTGGGCGAGTGTCTCCGGACTCAACGTGTCGTGGCAGACGACCGAGTACCGCACGGGTGACAACTGGAACCACCCGTTGCTGTTGCCGGGCGTCCCCAAGTACCAGAAGATCAAGCTCTCCCGGGCGGCCTGCCCCGACTCCGAGACGGTCCAGCAGTGGCTGACCGAGACCTCGTTGAAGAGCGAGCTGCTGAGCGGGTCGATCGCCCTGGTGAACGCGGTCGGCGTCCGCACGGTGAGCTGGGAACTGCGGGAGTTCTTTCCCGCCGCCTGGGGGATCAGCGAGTTCAACGCCGGCCAGGGGAAGGTCGCGATGGAGACCCTGGAGCTGGTCCACACGGGATTCCTCAACGACAACTTCGCCCCAGGGAGACCCGGAGCCTTCTGACCGCCCCGGAGGCGGCCCTCCCTCCAGAGGCGATCACCTCTTCCTTCTTCCCACCGAGGTACGGAAATGAAGCTGCCCAGCAAGATCCTGGCGAGCCCCATGGCGAGTGTCGGCGCGGTGCCGAACATGGTGGGCACGGCGCTCGACCCCCGGCAGAGGAGCAGGCCGGGCACGAACCCGCGGGTCGGCATGGCGATGCGCTTCCACGTGGCCCTGGAAGACTGGGACGGGGACCTCGGCCTGTGGTCGAGCTGCCGAGGGCTCCAGGTCCAGTTCACCTCGAAGGAGATCTCCGAGGGCGGCCAGTACTTCGACCGTGAACTGCTACCTGACAGGCTCAAGTTCAGCCCGGTCACTCTGGAGCGCGTCATGACCCAGGACGACTCCCCGAAGGTCCAGCGGTGGCTGACCGACGTCGCGGCCCGCTGGACCGGCTACGAGTACGACAGCTCGTCGGAGTACCCGGGCCAGAACGTCACCATCACGCTCTTCGACCACCAGGGCCGCCCCGTGACCCAGTGGGTGCTGAAGAACGCGGTCCCGAAGGAATGGACCGGGCCGGACTTGAACGCCCAGAGCAACACGGTGGCCACCGAGAAGATCTCCTTCGAGCACAGCGGATTCCTCGTATGACGAACCAGACCTCCTTCGGCAACCACCCGTCGGCCGGACCGGGCCAAGGCTCCTCCCTGGAGCGCGTGGTCGCCAAGGCCAAGCTGAAGGGCTCCAGCGGGAGCATCGAGTTCCAGTACAACCCGACGGAGATCAGCCTCTCCCACAACGCCGAGGGCTACGCGGACCCGGTGAACAAGGGCGACGACCAGAGCCGCGACATCCTGGCGAACCTCGCCACGCGCGGCTCGACGCGGCTCATCCTGTCCTCGCTCATCTTCACCGGCGACAGATGTCAGCCGACGGTCGACCTCCTCGTCAGGTGGGTCGCGCCACTCCAGCAGAACTCCCAGGAGAAACCGCGTCGTGAGCGGCTGGTCTTCGAATGGGGAGCCGTGGGGTGGGGATTCCACTACGAGGTCGAGCTGATGCGCTTCGACTGCACGTACACGCGCTTCACTCGCGCGGGCACGCCCATCCGGGCGGAGATCCGCAACCTGACCCTCCATGTGCTGGACGCACACCAGTCCGAGCCGCGGCAGGGACCGGGCCTCAGACCGGAAACGGGCGGACAGCGCCAGGGCAATCCCAACATAGATCCCCTGCGCAGGAACGGAATATGACCGTGGACATCCCCGTATCGCCTCCGCACCACCGGCCCTCCATCCGGGTGGGCCGGAGTCCGAGGCCGCTCGCCGACGATCTGGCGAAGAGGGTCCTGAGGGCCGTGGTCGACACCCGCGTCAACATGCCCACCATGATCGAGGTGACGTTCGGCGACGGCGAAGCCGACGTCCTCGACCGCGCGGGCCTCACGTTCGGCAGTCCGATCGAGGTGTGGACGGAGGACGACGACGGCGTCCGCGGCGCCCGGGTCGGTGCCGGTGAGGTCGTTGCCATCGAGGGCCGCTACTCCCACGACTCCATGCTCACCGTGGTCCGCGCATACGACCTCGGTCACCGGCTCCACCGGAGTTCACGCACGCGTACCTTCATGAACAGGAAAGACTCCGAGATCGCCGAGGAGATCGCCCGGGAGGCGGGACTGCCCGTCGGAAACATCAGCACGACCCGCACCTCGCACGCCCATCTCGGCCAGCTGAACCAGACGGACTGGGAGTTCCTTTCCTGGCGGTGCCGCGAGATCGGCCATGAGTTCGGCGTCGACGGGGACGGTTTCTTCTTCCGGCCGATCACCGCCGCGACGCGCAGCACGGTGGAGCTGCGGCTCCGACAGAACCTCCTGGCCTTTCGCCCCCGGGTGACGGCCGGCAACCTGGCTCCCGAGGTCGAGATGCGGGTCTGGGACCCGCTGGAGGCCAAGGTGGTGTCCGCCCAGGCGAACACCACCGGCGAGCTCGCCGAGCTGTCGGGAGCCTCGGTCTCGGAGGCCCTGCGCGGGGTGTCCGGCCCGCGCCGTCCTCCGGCCCCGGCGTCCGGCGACCCGTCGCTGGGGCCCGCGCCGACCACGAACGGCCGGGTGGTGACTTCGACCGCCCCTGCCTCGGGCGCCGCCATCGGCGCAGCCTCCCGTGAGGCGCTTCAGGGACCGGCGGGACGGCTTGCGAGCAGTTTCGCCGAGGCGCAGGGCGTGGCCTGGGGCGACCCCCGCGTCCAGGCGGGTGTGGGGGTACGGGTCTCGGAGGTACCGGAGCCGTTCGCCGGCCAGTGGACGGTGACGGCGGCGGAGCATGTCTTCGACCGGTTGGAGAACGGCTACCGGACCACCTTCCGCGTGGGCAATCCGGAGGACCGGACCCTCCTCGGCCTGGCATCGGGGACCGGCGGTCTGCACGAGGCGCCACGTGTGCAGGGCTTGGTGTGCGGGGTGGTGACGAACGTCAACGACCCGGCGGCCAACGGCCGGGTCAAGGTGACTCTCCCGTGGCTGGCGCCCGACCACGAGACCGACTGGGCTCCGGTCGTCCAGATGGCAGGGGGCAAGCGGGCGGGTGCGCTGCTGCTGCCGGAGATCGGCGACCAGGTGCTGCTCGGTTTCGAACTCGGCGATCCGAGGCGGCCGTACGTCGTCGGCGGCGTCCTCAGCAACGCCAGCACGTACAAGCCGGGCGGGCCGGCCGTCGAGGCGACGGGCAGCACGGCCGAGGTGGTCCGCAGGGGCATCGTGAGCCCGTCGGGAAACATGCTGGCCTTCCACGACAAGGTTCCGCCCGGTGCCGGCCAGCCTCCGACGGAGTCGGCGTTCGTCCTCGGCACCGGCGACGTGAGCATCGGGCTCGCCGTCGACCAGGTGGCCGGGACACTCACGCTGACCTGCGCGCCGAAGGCGCCGAACAGCAAGGCGGCCGCGGGAACGCTGGACATTCGCTGCGGCGACGGAGGCACGGTGAACATCACCGCAGGCAGCGGAGGCCAGCTGAACATCGACGGCGGCTCCAAGCTCACCATGCGCGCGCAGTCCTCCGTCACCATCGAAAGCACCGGCAGCGTCGCCATCAAGGGCTCCACGATCGAGCTGAACTGAGTCCAGGAGGAAAGAGCCGCCATGAGCGACGAATTCATCGGAAAAGGCTGGGCCTTCCCCTTGGGGGCGGGCAGCCACGGGGGCATCCGCACGGTCGGCGGCAGCGCCCTCCTGGAGCAGGCCATGCGTCTGGTCCTCACCACCTATCCCGGGGAGCGGAGGGCACGGCCGGGCTTCGGTTCGCGCCTACGCGACTACGTGTTCGCCGGCACCGACCCCGACACCCTGGACGAGCTGGGCCGCGAGGTCACCTCGGCTCTCACGGCCTGCGAGCCCCGGGTGGTCGTGGAGGCCGTGGGCGTACAACCCGATCCGCAACGCCCCACCCTGGTGAACATCGTGATCACTTACCGGACCAAGGAGGGGAACGATCCCCGGAACATGGTCTTCCCCTTCTATTCCCTCCCGGACGAAGAAACCGCTCCGGACGACCAGGACGCAGGAGCGCTGTAGCCGTGCTGCCCACCCCCGACCTCGACGACCGGCGCTTCCAGGACCTGATGGAGGAAGCCCTCCGGCTGATCGCGCGCCGGTGCCCGGAGTGGACCGACCACAATCCGTCCGACCCCGGCGTCACGCTCGTCGAGGCCTTCGCGATGATGACCGATCAGATGCTGTACCGGCTCAACCAGGTGCCGGACCGGCTCTACGTCAAGTTCCTCGACCTCATCGGGGTCCGCATGCTGCCGCCGGTAGCGGCGCGCACCCCGGTCACCTTCTGGTCGACCACACCGATCACCGCGGCTCCGCTCGTGATCCGCAGGGGGACCCGGGTGGCGACACTGCGCACCGAGACCGAGGAGGCCGTCAGCTTCTGCACGGACGACGACGTCACCATGGTGCCCGGACCGCTGTCCCGTCTGCTGCGGATCGCCGGCCCCGGGGAACGGCTGGAGGAGGTCGAGTACGGCAGCCACGGCGTGCGTGCGCCCTTCCCCGCGTTCAGCACCTCGCCCCGGCCTGGGGACGCGCTGCTGCTCGGACTCGAGAACGCCGTCCCCGGCTGTGCGATACGGATCGAGTTCGACGGTCGGATCGACGGCATCGGCGTCGACCCGGAGGCCCCGCCCCTGGCGTGGGAGGCCTGGGACGGCGCCGAGTGGTCGGCCTGCGAGGTGTCGTCGGACGGCACCGGCGGTCTGAACCGATCCGGTGAGGTGGTGGTGCACGTGCCGGCGGAGCACCGTTCGTCGGTGCTGGCCGGGCACGGGGCCGGCTGGCTGCGTGCCCGCGTCCTCGAACCGGGGGACGGCCAGCCTGGGTACACCGCCAGCCCCGTGGTGCACGGCCTGGTGACCTCGACCGTGGGCGCCACCGTGACGGCGACGAACGTGGAGATCGTCGACGGGGAGGTGCTGGACCCGGCCGAAGGCGTTCCCGGCCAGCGGTTCACCCTCTCCCGCTCCCCCGTACTCGCCCCGTACGGCGATCCCGTCCTGGAGACGGCCGTGCGCGGCGCGGAGGACACCTGGGAGACCTGGACGCGGGTGGAGGACTTCACGGCCAGCGGCCCCGACGACCGGCACTTCGTCCTGGACGCCGTGACCGGCGAGGTCTGCCTGGGGCCGGCGGTTCGCGAGCCGGACGGCGGGCTGCGTCGGTACGGCGCGGTCCCCCCGGACGGCGCGACCGTACGCATCCGGAACTTCGCCGTCGGCGGCGGTGCTCGCGGCAACGTGGGCGCGGGCGCGGTCCGTTCCCTGATGTCCTCGCTCCCCTTCGTGGCGGGGGTGGAGAACCGGCACCCCGGCCGGGGCGGCGCGAACGCCGAGACGCTCGCCGAGGCGGTGGCCCGTGGCCCCCTGGCGCTGCGCAGCAGCAACCGGGCCGTGACGGCCGAGGACTTCGAGGCCCTCGCACATGAGGCGGCGCCCGAACTGGCGCGCATCCGGTGCATGCCCAGCGAGGACCACGGGAGCGTGAAGCTTCTGGTCGTCCCGGCGGCCCCGGAGGGCGAGCGCGTCCGTCTGGAGCACTTGGTACCCGCCCCGGAGACCCTGGAGCGGGTGGCCCGACGTCTGGACGAGGTGCGACTGGTCGGGACGCGGATCATGGTGGAACCGCCGCTGTACCGGGGCGTGACCGTCGTCTCCAAGATCACCGCGCACCACCGGGCGACTCCGGACCGGGTCCGCCGGGACGTGGAGGAGGCGCTGTACCGGTTCCTCAGCCCCCTGCCCGGCGGCGGGCCCCAGGGCCGGGGATGGCCGTTCGGCCGACCCGTGCAGGTCGGTGAGGTCTTCGCGCTGCTCCAGCGGGTCGACGGGGTGGACCTCGTCGACGACGTGCGGCTCTTCGCGGCCAACCCGGTCACCGGCGAGCGCGGTCAGGAGACCCGCCGCATCGACCTGGCCGACAACAGTCTGGTGATCTCCTACGACCACCACATCCGCGTGGACGGTGCCCGATGAGGGCCTGGGTCGAGGGGCTCGGCAGCCCCTACTCACTCGCCGACATGCTCCCCTCGGTCTACCAGGACGACCCGTTCACGGTTCGGTTGACGGCGGGCTGGGACGAGGTGATCGCCCCGGTGATCAGCACCCTGGACTGTCTCGACGCGTATGTCGACCCGGGGCTGGCCCCGGCGGACTTCCTGGACTGGCTGGCGGACCGCATGGGCACGCAGCTGGACGAGGACTGGCCGATCGGCCGCAAGCGGGCGGCGACCGCGCACGCGGTACGGGGCCATCGGACCCGCGGCACGGTCGAGGGCCTGCGGGCGCGGGTCGCGCTCGCCACGGGCGGCGAGGTCGAGCTGTTCGACTCCGGCGGCGTCTTCACGTCGCCGACGCCCGACACACCGTTCCCCGAGGGGCTGCCGTCCGTGGCGGTGATCCGCATCCGGGTGGAACGAGAGCAGGACGGCGATCCCGTCGATCTGGAGGCACTGGTCCGGGAGTGCGTTCCCGCACACGTCCCGTACCGCATGGAGGTGGTCCGCCGATGATGGTCTGTCGCCGCTGTGGCGGGCGTAACCGCGAGAACGACGATTTCTGCGGGTCCTGCGGGGCCTTCCTGGAGTGGTCCGGTGAGCGTGCCGTGCCGGAGATCTCGGAGGAGGTGCGAGCGGAGGCCGAGGCGGCGACCGAGCAGCCGTCCACTCCACTGCTGCGACGGATCGTGCAGGGCACGCGCCGGGCGGTCCTGCCGCCGGCGACCGGCAGCCCGGTGGAGTTGCCGAACGGTTTCGGCGGCATGGGCGGGGGTCTCGGCGGTCCGCCGAGACCGGGTGGGCTCGGCGGACCGCCGAAGCCCGGTGGTCTGGGCGGACCACCGAGGCCACCCGGGCTCGGCGGGCCCCCTGGGCTCGGCGGACCACCGAGGCCACCCGGGCTCGGCGGACCCCCTGGTCCCGATGCACCACCGAGGCCACCCGGGCTCGGCGGACCCCCTGGTCCCGATGCACCACCGAGGCCACCTGCGCTCGGCGGACCCCCCGGGCTCGGCGGACCACCGAGGCCACCCGGGCTCGGCGGACCCCCTGGTCCCGGTGCACCGCCGCCCCTACCGGGCTTGGGCGGCGCGGGTCCGTCCGCCGCGGCGTCGGGACTCATGGCACCGCCGGGGCTGTCGCGCCCGGGTGGTCCGGGAGCGCCCGGGCTCGGTGATCCCGCTGACGACTGGGACGACTGGGACGACGAGGACGACGACTGGAACGACGACGAGGAGGAGAACGAGGAGGACGAGGAAGACTCCGGTAGCAGCCGGGCCGGGGGCGCCGTTCCTCCGTCGCTCGCGGCTCCGTTCCGGCTGTCGACGTCGGGCGCGGGCGACGACCGGACGGTACCGACCCTCACGGTCCGTCCGGGGGATGCGCGTGCCCGGGACGCCGCCCTGATCGCACCGTTGCCCTCGCCGCCGGAGGCCGACGAGGACGACGACTGGGAGGACGACGAACCGGACGCCGTGCTGCCGCAGACGCCCCAGCCACGGGCCACTCGGCAGAACCGCCGTACGGCCCGCTCCAATGCGATTCAGCCCGGCCACCTGATCTGCGGCGCCTGCGGTCAGGGCAACACGCCCACCCGCCGCTTCTGCGCACGGTGCGGTTCCGAGCTGAGTGAGGCCGAGGTCGCCAGGGCCCCCTGGTGGCACAGGCTGAGGTTGCGGCGCGGACCGCGGGTCGTACCACTGGGCACAGGGACGGGACGGGGCGACAACGCGGCGGTCGTGCCCGGCTCGCGCGTGCAGGCGTTCTTCGCCAAGCTGAAGATCGTCCTCGCGCTCCTGGTCGCCCTCGGCATGGTCGCCTACGCCTCGTCCCAGCAGTTCAGGGAGGCCGTCGACCAGAGGGTCGCCACCGTGAAGAAGTCCGTCGTGGGGTTCGTCCAGTCGCAGTACTCGCCCGTCCGGCCGGCCAAGGTGACCGCCGTGAAATCCCTCAAGGGCCATGGGCCGGAGAACACCATCGACCTGAACACGGCCAGCTACTGGGCCAGCCCGTTCGACCCGGAGAACCAGAACATCAAGGGGAGGGTCGAGTTGAACGTCCAGTTCGACGGGCTCGTCAGCCTCAACCAGCTGATCGTCACGCCTGGCACGGCCGACACCTTCACCGACCACGGTCGGCCGCGCGCCCTCATCGTGGAGTACTCGAACCGGAAGAAGACCTCGATCACTCTCCTGGACAGTGGCAAGACGCAGAAGTTCCCGCTGCCGGACGCGACGGCGATCACGAGCCTGAAGATCACCGTCGCCACGGTCTTCCCCTCGGAGAAGAAGAAGGACGTGGCGATCTCCGAGCTGGAGTTCTTCTCCCTGCTCTCCTGAGCGCGTGTCCTCGCCGTCGGCCCGCTCCCACCGTCTGGGGGGCGCGGGCCGGTGACGACCGGTCCGAAGGACACGTCCCCGAAGAACCTCGTCAGGTGGTAAGGACGGCGCGTGAGGGGCGCCCCGGATCCCGGCGGTACTGCGACGGCCGCCCGCCCCGTCGGCTGCACGTCCGTGCGCCTGACGGTCGGGAGACAGCGGGCGCTGGAGGTACCGACCGCGCGGGAGGAGGGGCCCTGGGACTGGTGGCGAAAGGCCTGTCCGACACCTCGATGCCACTCGCTCCACACCAGTGATTCCTAATGCGGTCTGTCAAGCCGCGAGTGTGGTGGGTGGCAGGGGTTCGTAGGTCCGTCCGTCGCGGAGGAGGGCCTAGAGAACGTTGACACGGCGGCGGGCCAGAGCAAGGACGGCCTGGATGTGATGCTTGCCTTCGGCGCGCTTGCGTTCGTAAAACCGGCGCGAGTCCTCGCAGCGTCGGATGCTGAACAACGCGGAGATGTAGAAGACGCGTTGGAGGCGGCGGTTGTAGCGGCGCGGGCGGCGGAGGTTGCCGCTGATCTTGCCGGAGTCGCGAGGCACGGGTGCGACGCCGCCGAAGCCGGCGAGGCGGTCCGCGGTGCCGAAGGCGGCCATGTCGCCGCCGGTCGCGGCCAGGAACTCGGCGCCGAGAATGATGCCCAGGCCCGGCATGCTGGTGATCACGGCGAAGTCCCGGTGTTCGCGAAACCGGGCCTCGATCGCCTTGTCGATCTCGGCGACCTGCTGGTTGAGGGCCATCACCTCCCCTGCCAGGGTATGCACCATCTGGGCGGTCAGCTTTTCTCCGGGCAGGCTGCTGTGCTGGCGCCCGGCCGCTTCCAGTGCGGTCTCAGCGAGTCGGTCGACGCGCATGACCTTGCGGTTGCGCAGCCAGGTCTCGAGCCGTTTCTTGCCGGTCCGGCGCAGGGCGGCTGGGGTCTGGTAGCCGGTCAGAAGCACCAGCGGGCCGGTGTTGGTGAGGTCGAGGACCCGTTCCAGGCCGGGGAAGATGCCGGCGAGCTGGGCTCGGAGCCGGTTAACGGTGCGGGTGCGGTCGGCGACCAGGTCCATGCGACGCCCGGTGAGGATCTTCAGATCGGTGACCATCTCGTCGCCGGTTCGTAAGGGGTAGAGGTCGCGGCGGATGCGGATGCTGAGTCGTGGTGAGATCCCGGTTGGGGAACCGTCTGATCGGTGTGGTCACCCACGTGCTGGCGCCGATGGAGGCGTGGTCGGTGAGGATCGGAACGCCCTGGCGTTCGCAGATCCGGATGATGCGATGGGTGCGGGCCGCGGTCAGGTCGTGGGTGCGGCCGGTCAGCGCGGGCGAGATCCACAGCAGCTTGCCCGTGGGATCGGCGACGACCTGCGCGTTCACGCCGTGACGGCGGTGCTTATGGGAGAAGTCGGCCCGACTGTCGCCGACGCGGTCGCACTCGGCGAGCGTCCCGTCGAGCAGGATGTGATCGGGGTCGGTCTCGCACAGGACACGCAGGAGGCCGGGTGCCCTTCGGGACAGCTGACCGACGAGAGCACGCCGGTGAGGCGGGAGCCTGCAGCGCCGGTCGCCCTCAGGGATGACGATGAGCATGGATGCCCACTCGATCAAGGCGTGCGGCAGGTCGAGTGTTGCAGGCCGGGGAACCAGCGAGGCTCCCGCGGTGGCGAGTTGAGACGTCGAGCACATCTCTCAACGGCACGGGAGCCTCATGAGTTGCGGGGCACTGGCCCGTCACCCGATCAGTGGCCACTCTGAAAGAGCTCAGTGAGTCGACGCCACAGGGCACACGAGCCAGATCATGGGCGAACTGCGCGCGGAGAACAGCGTGCAGGCGGCCTCGACGGCGCACCGGGCGGGGCTCCACGCCAGGGCTGAGGGGCTCCGTTGAGGGCGTCCCGGTGAAAGAGCACGTAGAGACTCCGCTGGGTAAGCGGTCCCCCGTCCGTGCGACGGCAACCCCTGCTTTCGCAGGCCGTCCGACTTCCGTGCCACGCCCGGCCGGTCAGATCGACACTGAGCACCTCGGGTGAGCCGCGTCAGAGCTCCTGGTCCGAAACGACCGGAACACCGGACACGACAACCCCACGGCATGGGTCCGGAGCGGAGCGCACGGCGTCCCGACCGCCTAAGCGGATCCACTCGTCCCGAGCCGGCCGGGCCAAGGCCCCGTTGCGCCACCGACACGTCCCACCACCGAGAGGCGTCAGGGACACCGTCCCGCTCCTCCGGCCCCACTGCCGTCCTTCTCTTCTCGCTCCCCTCCCACCCTGCCGCCCGAACGCTCGTGCCTCTCCTGCTGCTTCGACCGTCGCTCTCGCCTGTCGGCCACATCTCGCAGGGCGCCGTCGACGCTCTCCCGGGCCCTCTGTGCCTCGGTCGCCTCCGCGCGGCGGCGCTCCCGCTCCGCATGCTCCTTGGCCGCCTTCGCGGCGGCCGCGCGGTTCTCGCGCTGCGCACGGTCGACGCGCATCCTCTCCATCGCCGCCACATCGGCGACCGAGATCACGCAGCTTCTGGGCGATCTCCTTCAGTGCTCGTCAAAGACGTGCTCCTGCGGCTCCGACCCTGCGGCAGCGGCCTGCTGTTCCTGTTCCTCGACCGTGTACGGCACGTAGATCTTCTCGTACCAGTCACGGAAGAGCAGCTCCACGGCGACCCGGTAGTCGGCCGGCTCCATATGATCCGGACGCTGGTGATGGGCGGAGTACACGGCGAAGTCGCTGAAGTACGGCATCATCCGGTTCAGCCCGGCATCCTCCTGGAGAGCGCAGTCCTGGGTGAAGTCCCACCAGTGCTCACGCCCGCCACGCTCCCAGAGATCGGCCAGATAGTTCCAGACTTCGTCCGTGTTCATCGTCGTCACTCCAGCTCACACCTCAAGCACCTTTGGTGCCGTACAGCCTCCCTCCCGAGTCCCTGGAGGCCGAGGCACTACGGGGCACGTCCCCGTACTAGACCGACCGCCCTCTCGGCTGCGCGATCGGGCTTCTTCTGTGTCTCGCGACAACGAATGCTGAAGTCAGTCGGATCTTCCTCCATACGGAGCGCCGGCGACAGGACTGGGGTTTTCCCCTGATCCGCGGAAGCCACGGACTCATCAGCATGGGTTGACAAGATGCTGACACACGACACGAAGCGGCCCTCTGGAACGGTGGAGACGACCTCCCACCGCGACGACACCGGCAATGGGGCGGTCGACCGCTGGCTCGGAAGGCTGAGCCACACACGCGTGGTGCACGTGCCCGGGCTCTTCGGTCACCACGCGCTGGAGACCGGCTGGCGTCTCGACTTCCCCAACGGGCTCGACGAGCACCTGCTGTACCTCGTCGTCAACGGGAGCTGCTCGGCCACCGTGGGCAGCTCGCGCTGGACTCTGGACGCCGGGAGCGTGGTGTGGATCCGTCCGCACACGCCGTTCACGATGACCACGCCCGACGACCGACGGACGGTCGTCTACCGTTTTCGGCTCGCCCCGGACGAGGAGACCGACAGGCATCTCTCGCCCGCGCTGCACCTCCCCGCCGCGTGGGAGGTGCGGGGGATGTTCGACCTGCTGGTCGCCGAGCTGGTGGACCACACGCTCCCGCACCGCGGCGATCGCGTCACGGGTCTCCTGCTGGTGATCTTCACGACGCTCTTCCGAGGGGCTGAGCAGCCTGTCGACGGCGGTGTGCTCAGTCTCTCGGCCCGCCAGTCCATCGAGAGGTTCGTCGACGATCACATCACGGGCCGGCCCACCGTCGCCGACCTCGCGGCGGTGGCCGGGCTCTCACCGGACTACTTCACGCGCACCTTCCGCAAGACCTTCGGCGTGCCGCCCCGTGAGTGGCTGGTCCGGCGGCGCATCCAGCACGCGGCGGCCGTCCTGGACGAGAGCAGGAGGTCCATCGCGCAGGTCGCCCTCGCATACGGCTACCAGGACAGTTTCCTGTTCAGCCGACAGTTCAAATCCGTGATGGGCGTCCCTCCGCAGACGTACCGCGCACGTTGACGCAGCCCTCGCCTCACTTTCGAACACGGCCGGTCCAGGGCCCGGCCCGAGGGACTACCGCGACACCCCGGCCCGGCGGTCCAGTCGCACCTGCCCCGCTCGGGCGCCCTCCGGCGCCAGCCCCCGCCCCTTCCTCCCGAACATCCGCCGACGAGGCACTCCCCACGGTGAAGGACGCGCTCCATGCAGCTGCTCCCTGTCAAGGGCGACGACGTGCACGCCGCCGTCCCGGCACACATGTCCGGTCGGCGCGCGCCGCGGCGCCGCGGGCCGGCGCCCCGGAGACTCGGACGGCGCGCCGGCGCCACTTCCCCGGGCCGCCCGGTAGGACCCCACAAGCCCCGTCGGGCTCCGGCCACCCCGCCCGGTCTGCTGCCTCCGCCGCCCTCCGACCGGGAGAAGTACTCCTACGCCGTCCGCCGCCTACGGTGGATGACCCTCGCCTCACTGATCGGTTTCGGCTGTCTGACGGTCAGCCAGTGCCTGCTCATCGGCGCAACGGCGGTGTCGTGGCTGCTGCTCCCGCTGAGCGGGCTCTCGCTCGTCTACTACCTGGTGTCACTGTGGGCGAACGGCTTCGGCAGGGAATTCGACCTCCGGGCCCACCGTCGCCTGGTGCGGCGCTGGCGGCCGGACGCGTACCCGTCGGTGGACGTCTTCCTGCCGGTCTGCGGTGAGCCGGTCGCCGTACTGCACAACACCTGGACCCATGTCCGGGCACTCGCCGACCACTACCCGGGCCGCTGCGTACCGTTCGTCCTCGACGACTCCGCGAGCCCGGAACTCGCAGCCATGGCAAGGGACTTCGGCTTCCGCTACGACACCCGCGACAACGCCGGGTGGTTCAAGAAGGCGGGGAACCTGCACCACGGCTTCGCACTCACCGGCGGAGAGTTCGTCCTCATCCTCGACGCCGACTTCACGCCCCGACCCGACCTGTTGCATGAGCTGCTGCCGTACTTCGGCACGGATCCGTCGATCGGCATCGTGCAGTCTCCCCAGTACTTCCGCGTGCTGGACGCCCAGAACTGGGTGGAGCGCGGCGCAGGCGCCGTCCAGGAGCTGTTCTACCGCTCGGTACAGGTGTCCCGGCAGGTGAACGGGGGAGCGATCTGCGTGGGAAGCTGCGCCGTCTACCGGCGGACCGCCCTGGAGGAGAACGGCGGCACCACTCTGATCGAGCACTCCGAGGACGTGCACACCGGCTTCGACCTGAGCACTCTCGGTTGGCGTCTGGTCTACGTCCCGGTGGCGGTGTCGGCCGGTGTCTGTCCGGACAGCGTGCCCGCCTTCGTGAACCAGCAGTACCGCTGGTGCACGGGGTCGATGAGTCTTCTCAGCAGCCGTAAGTTCTGGTCCGCGCGGCTGCCGCTCACCACTCGGCTCTGCTACGCCTCCGGCTTCCTTTACTACCTGCACACGGCGGTGTTCACGTTCGCGACGCCCCTCGTGCCGATGGCTCTGCTGCTGGCGCCCGGTCTGCTGCGCGCCGAGCACCTGCTCCTGCTGATGCCGGGGATCGTCTACGCGACACTGGTGGTTCCGCTGTGGCACCGGGCCCCCTACCGACTGGAGGCGTGGGCGGCACGCGTGATGTACGGCTGGGCGCACGCGTTCGCGATCTGGGACGCGGTGCGCGGCAGGCGCCAGCAGTGGCGGCCGACCGGAGCGAACACCGCGAAGGGCGGCCGGATCGGGCGCTTCTGGTGGGGCATGTGGGTGTGGAGCGGCGGGACGGCCGCGCTCTGGGTCGGTGCCGCGCTCTGGCGGGCCGCGACCCTGGAGGCGGCCGACTTCGCCCTCGTCCTCGGTTCAGGGCTCTTCTACGCCGTCGTGGTGGGCCGGGTCCTGGTCCAGCCCCGCGCGGAGGTGGCCCCGTGAGGCGCCTCGGCCGCGGCTCCGTGCGGACTCTTGTCCTCCTGGCGGCACTGGCTCTCGTGTCGGGCTGCTCCCCCTGGGGGCTGGGGGTGGCACGTCCGCCCGCGCCCCGTGCGGCCGGGTCCCCGCCGGCGCCCGCCGTGTCCACGGGAGGCGACTACCTCCCGTACGACCTGGAACCGCTGATCCGCCCCGCCTCCGGCAAGTACCTGGGCGTCGCCGTCGACGGGGCTCCCACCTCCGCGGAGCCGCTGGAGAAGTACGCTCGGATGACCGGGAAGCAGCCCAACCTGGTGGAGCAGTACGCGGGTTGGGGCCATGGCTTCGACTCCTCCGGGGTCCGTACGGCCTGGGCGCGCGGCGCGCTGACGCTGGTGTCGTGGGAGCCGCGGGGCACGACGACGAAGGAGATCGCGGCGGGTCGCAGCGACGCCTACCTCCGGGAGTTCGCGCACGCCGTGCGCCGGCTGAACCTGCCCGTAGTCCTCGACTTCGCGGACGAGATGAACGGCTTCTGGGAGACCTGGGGGCCGAAGCACGCGACGGCGGCGCAGTACGTGGCCGCGTACCGGCACGTGCACGACGTGTTCACCGACCTCGGCGTCGCCAATGTCATCTGGGCGTGGGCGCCGAACATCGTCAACCCGGTCCCGGACGTCGCGCTCGCGCCGTACTACCCGGGGGACGGATACGTCGACTGGATGGGGGTGGTCGGCTACTTCACCCGCGACGAGGACACCTTCGACGCGGTGTTCGGCCGGACGCTCGCCGAGCTGCGCGCCCTCGCCGACAAGCCCGTGCTGATCGTGGAGACGGCGGCGGAGCCGACAGTCCGCCGCACCGCCGACGTGCGCGAGCTGTTCGCGGGGGTGTCCGGCGACGACGGGATCGTCGGCTTCGTCTGGTTCGACTACGACAAGCGGACCGACTGGAGGCTGGAGGCCGGCTCCGCGGCCTCCCGCGCGGAGTTCCGGCGTCTCGCCTCGGGAGCGCGGTACGGGTTCGACGTCCGCGAGCGGACGGGGGCCCGGTCGTGACCCGCCCCACCGGCCCGTCCCCCTCGGCGCGGTACGCCCCCGGTCCGCCGCGCGCACTGGCCCCGGGCCGGGCGCCGGATGCCGCAGCCGCGTCCTCCGCCCCGGACGTACCGACCCTCGCTCTGCGAGTCCTCCCGGACGGGGCGCGGGAGGCCCGGTCCTACTCCGTTCCAAGGACGCCCGACGCGGCCTGGTCGGCGGCCGGCAGCGGACGCAGGCTCCGCGTCGCCCGCGCGACGCTGGCGGCGATCCTCGCTGTCCAGGCCCTACTCACCCTGCGGCGGTCACCCTCCGTCTCCTCCGCGGAGGCGCTGTCCCTGACGGCGGGTCACACCGTGCTGTCCGGCGGTGCGCCCGGACCGCCGGGCGTACCCGGCCTCGCCGGGGCATCGCGGTCGTACCCGTTGTTCGCGGCGCTCACCGACTCGCTGGGCGGCGTCGACGCGGCCCGGACCGTGAGCCTGGGTCTGATGTTGCTGGCCACGCTTCTGTTGTACGGGCTGACGACCCGGCTGTTCAACGTGCGGGCGGGCCTGTGCTCGGCCGCGTTGTTCGCGGTGCTGCCGTCGACCCTCGTCCTGGGCGGTTCGGCCACGCCGGAAGCGGCCGGGCTGTGTCTGCTGGCGATGTCGGCCCGGCTGCTCGTGGGGGCCCGGCGGGCGGTGCGGTGGGCCGCACTGTCCGCCGTCGTGGCGATGGGCGCGGCCGTGGTCACCCAGTACTGGACGGTGCTCTGTCTCCCGGGAGTCCTGCTCCTGGCGGCGGCGCGGGCGGACGGGACTGCGGGCCCGTTCGGTGGGCGGGCCGACGGACTGGCGGGGCGACGGACACGGGGGGCTGTGCGGGGGCGGGCCCGTGGTGGCCGGAAGGCCCCGATGGGCGTCGTGGTGCCATTCGCGGTGGTGGCGGTGGCGGCTGGGCTGTACGCGTCGGGACTGCCCGGCGGCCCGCTGTTGCCCTCGGCGGCGGGCGATATCGCCCCCTTCCGGGGTGGTGCGGGGGCGGCGACGTGCCTGTTGCTGGTGGTGGCGACGGCAGGTGCCGGATGCCTCCTGGTCCGCGCGCGCATGGGGGAGCATCCGTCCGTCGCGCTCGCACGAGGGGATTCGGGGCGGAGCAGGCGCGTGGTGTGGGTCGTGGCGCTGTTCGTCGCGGCGGCAGCGCCGCTCGCAACGGCCTGGGCGGCCGGGGCGACGGGGTACGGTTTCGGGCCGTCGGCGGCTCTGGCCTGGTTCGCCGCCCCGCTCGCGGGGGTCGGGGCAAGTCGGTTGATGGGGCGCCACGTCCGTTTTCCGCAAGTCGGGATCGCGCTGTGGACGGCCCTGCTCTGTCTGGGGGTGCCGCAGGCAGACCGTTGGTTCGCCGGGAATCCCGATCCGGCCCGGCTGGTCCGGGTGATCGCGCCGTACGCCGGTGACTCCGAGACCTATCTGGGGGTGCCGGCCGAGATCCCGGCGTACCAGTTGCGCGGGACGGTCAGGCCCGGACAGTGGACGGATTGTGCGGGGACGGCGGAGGGGGGACGTGCGCACCTCTCCGACGACCTGGTCGGCGCGTGCGCGCGGGCGGTGCGCGCGGGAGAGTTCCGGGTGATCGTCCTCGACGGCGTGACCCGACCCGCCCTGCAGGAGGCCGTCCGGGCCGCTCTGCGCGGAAATCCGCATTACCGGCTCCGGGCCGAAACGGCCCTGTACGGAACGTCGCCCGGTGGCGGGTACCGGGTCTGGGTGCGGGTCGCGTGAGACGTGGCGCGGCACGTGGCGGTCCCGGTGGGCACGTGACCGCGAAGGGAGCATCGTGTCGGCCGCACCTCGGGGCGCCGCCGCTGCCCCGGACGCTGCCCTCTCGGCTCCGTTCAGGCCCGGGTCCGGCGTCCTAGTCTGGAGGCGGCCGGTCAAGGCGGCGCATTCCCCCCGTAATGCCTTACGGCCTTCCACCCCGGCCGCTGTGGATCTCCCGGTCCCGCGCACTCGCGCTGCAGCGGCCGGGGTCTTCTCATGCGTGGTGCTGCCGGCGTCGACCGTGCGCCGTACCTCTGGACCGCCGGCTCCGGCCCGTCCGCACCGCGGTCTCGGCTGGCGTGCGACGGCGCCGGACCTCGGGGGTTCCGGCCTGTCCTCAGCCCGCCGTGCAGACGCCGTTGGTGGTCGCGAAGGTCGCGGTCCCGTTCTTCACGGGCATGGGGTCCGGGATGGGCCCGTTGGGCGACGGCTGCTTGGCCGGGTTGGTACCTGCGTCGAACTTAGCCGTGAAGCTGCCGCCTTTCAGGAGGACCGCCTTGCCTTCGCACTTCAGCTTCGCCGTCTTGTTCGCGGGAGCCAGGGTCAGCGAGAGGGTGCCGGTGCCGGGAATGGTGCAGAGGGGGGTCGTGTAGGCGAGGGGGATCTTCAATTGTGTCGGCAGCTCGTCGCCCTCCAGGCAGACGGCCGACTTCACGGCCGTCCCCTTGAGGGCGGAACCCCGCAGGGGGACGGGCGCCGTGACGGACGGGATGATCGCGCCGGGAATGGTGACGAGGACCGTGTCCCCGGTCCGGATGACGAAGTCGGTCATGTCGCCCCGATCGGTGGGAGGGAGGATCAGCGGGGGTCAGCCCGCCTGGGTGACGGCGCGTCCGGAGAAGAACGCGCCCGGTGTGCAGGATCCGGAGGTGGTCGCGGTCTGTCCGCCCGGGGCCTGGCAACGGACGGAGAGGATGACCTCCTCACCAGGACCGAACTCGATGGGCTCGACGAAGTGGTCGTCGCGGTCCCGGTAGGTGTCGAGGCTGATCTGCATCAGGACGGATTCGCCGCGTTGCAGGCGGACGACGCCGGTGTCCCCGGCCGCGTTCTCGAAGAGGATGTCGCTGATGTAGTACGTGCTGTCCCGTGGCACCTTGAATCGGGTGACGACGAAGTCGTCGGAGGCCTTGACGTCGGTCTGGATCCGGAAGTCCACCGCGTTCAGCTGGGAGTCGGAGTCGCCGCCCCCACTCTTCCCGCCCGCCGAGTCGCCGCCCCCGCTCTTCCCGCCCGCCGAGTCGCCGCCCCCGCCTCCGAGGGCGGGATACCGGTCACTGCCGGAGCCTCCGGCGGCGCCGCCGCCGGCGCCGCCGGCGGCCGCTCCCCCACCATTCGCGCCGCCGGCTGCCGCGCCGCCCTTCGCTCCCCCGCCGCCCAGCGCTTCGGGGTCCTGCCCGGTGGCCACCGCCACCTGTTTCTTCGCCTCGGACTCGACGCTCGGTTGAAGCACCAAGAACCACAGGGCTAGCAGGGCCACCACGGCGGCCGCCACAGACAGCGTGAACTTCGCCAGCCCGTCAGAGATGATCGCCGCCTGGATCAGCGCGCCGTCCGCGGTGTGCTCCTCTTGCTCGTCCTCGTCCACCACCAGGACCTGGAAAGGCAGGCTCCCGTCGGCGCCGCGCCACAACCGGGTCTTCGGCTTCACCTTCAGGGGGACGACGACGCCCTTGCCATGGGCGACCTCCACCTCTTCGTGCTTGAACACGAAGCTGACCTTCGCGTCCGGGTCGGAGGCGTAGAGGTGCGCCTTCAGCGGGGCGTTGCCCCGGTTGTCGACGACGGCGCTGAAGCGGCCCGCGCCACGACTGCGTTTCGTCGTCGGGACCAGCTTGACTTCGAATTCGGTGAACGGGCCCACGGTGACGGTCGTCTCTTCGACGACCGACCCCTCGATGTCCTCGTGGGACATCACCCGCAGTCCGAACGTCATCGGTCCGGCGGGCAGCTTCGAGGCGCGCGGGGGGCGGAACACGAGCTCGACCTCTGCCGTCTGGTCCGGGAAGACGTTGACGTTGGCCGGTTCGACCTGGATCCATTCACTGGCCTCACCGAGAACGTCCAGTTCGAAGCGGTCGACGAGGCTTCCGGTGTTGAGTACCTGAACGGACTGTCTGCTCTCCTCCCCAGGAATCGCAAGGATGTCGGACTCGAGTTGCAAGACGATGGCTCCCACCCGGCAAGAATGGGGCGCTCGTGACCTGCGGCGTAGCTGCCCGGGGGCGGCGATACGGCCCTTCGGACGTGCCCTATCGAGCTGTGGTGCGGGCAAGGCGGCAGCCTGACGGCCACTCCCGGACCGGCCGTTGACGAGGGGAGGCACCCTCGGCTCTCGGCGTCTCCGCCCGCGGGCGGGGACGTCGTCAGGCCGGGCGTTCGCGCACCACGCGGGCGATCTCGCCCAGACCGTCCGTCCGGAGGAGTTCCAGCTGGTCGCGGAGGTCGCCCGTGATCCAGAGCAGTTGCTGCTGCGTCTCGGCGAGGGCGAGGGTGGCGTGGACCTGGGCAAGGCTGGTGAAGGCGGAGGCGGAGACCGGGTCGTCGGCCCGCATGGCCTCGGCCGCGGCCCGCGCCAGGGCACCCGCGGAGCCGATGTGCCCGGCGTCGCCCGAGACCCCGTCGGGGAGATCCACGGCGCTCAGCCCGCGCGACGGGCATCGGCCGCCTGGAAGCTCCGGCTGCCCGGGGCACGGGCGGGGACGACGCGTGCGTCGTCCTTCAGCGCCCTGAGACCCCGTCCGACGACCGCGGTGCCGTGCGCGGGCGCGTCCGCGGGGCGCTTTCCTTCGTTGCCCGCATTCGATGGGGCGAAGCCGCCGTCCTTCTCCGCGTCGAACCGCTTCGCGGTTCCGCGGAGACCGGACTCGACAACCTGGTTCGTCATGTCATCACTCCCAAGGTTCGCCGCCCGTCCGCCTGGGTGCCGCCGGGTCCGGCCTGTTCACCCGTCGGCCCAGCCGGAACGCACGGGGTACGCCCAGCACACCACCCGGACGAGGCCGAAGCAGGTGTGTCGGGGCAGGAAGGGGGGCAATTCGTCCACGGATCCGGCCGGTTCGAAGCAGCGCGAACTGTCGGGGCAGCGGCGCTGCCCGGTCGCCCTCCCCGGAGGGCCTCCCGGGGAGCCGGTGGTACGCGATGGGATGACGGTGCTCAGGACACAGATGCGGGCTGCTCCTTCACGGGAGCGGCATGCCGGGGGAACCCGCCCGCACCGGTCGAGGTTCCGGGGAAACGGACGAACATGGCGTCGGCGCTCCAACGCGCAACACAGGGATTCGCCGCGGTGGCGGTGGCGGCAACACTGGTCACGGTGGGGCTGGGGATGCAGAAGTCCTCCTCACCGACCGCCGCCGCGGCCGACGCACCAGAAGAGAACGGCTCGCAGGCGGTCCAACGCCCCTTCGTGGCCCCGAACGGGACCGCCATAGCTCCGAACGTCCAGCCCCCGGCGGGCGGGGCATCGACCCAGGGGACCGGCCTCGGCCTGCCCGCCACCGTCCACCGCGCGTACCTGAACGCGCAGACGATGCTGGCGGCAAGTCAGCCCTTGTGCCGCCTGACCTGGCCGGTGCTGGCGGGGATCGGGCAGGTCGAGTCCCACCAGGCCCGGAACGGTGCCCTGGACGCATCTGGCAACACGCTGCAGCCGATCATCGGACCGGCCCTCAGCGGTGACGGTTTCGCCTCCATCGCGGACACCGACGGTGGCAGGCTGGACGGAGACACACGGTGGGACCGTGCCGTCGGCCCCATGCAGTTCATCCCCACCACCTGGGCGGTCTGGGGCACTGACGGGAATCGCGACGGGGTCGCCAACCCGCACAACATGTTCGACGCCGCCCTCAGCAC
The DNA here is from genome assembly GCF_055582805.1 of Streptomyces sp. NPDC107498. NCBI lineage: Bacteria > Bacillati > Actinomycetota > Actinomycetes > Kitasatosporales > Streptomycetaceae > Streptomyces > Streptomyces sp. NPDC107498. Next base: position 31,982 of record NZ_JBVJPE010000029.1, read on the forward strand.
GGGTCGCTACCTGTGCGCGAACGGACGGGACCTGTCGGATCCGAAGCAGCTGCGGAGCGCCATCCTGAGCTACAACCGGTCGACCGAGTACGCGGACACCGTGACGGACTGGATCACCCGCTACGCGCAGGCGGGTGCCGACCTGGTCCCCGACTCCACGGCGTCGCCGTCGACCAGGCCCTCGGCGAGCGCGTCGACGAGGCCACAGGGCGGCACGCGCAACCCTCCCTCGTCGAGCCCGCCCCCCAAGCGTTCCACAAGTCCCTCGCCCACCCCGTCCCCAAGCGGAAGAACATCGAGTCCACCGCCTTCGGCGTCCATGCCGCCGCCGTCTCCCTCTTCCTCGACTTCCACGCCGCCGCCTCCCTCCCCCGCCGCGCCCACTGCGCCGGCCGGCGGATCCGGCACCGAGCAGCCGTAGCGCTTCGCGGCGGCTCCCGGACCGACCTCAGCCCTTTGGGGACTCGATCCCTGCCCCGAGGGGCGGTCGGTGCCGGCGGCCAAACCCACCGCACCCGAAGATCACCCCTTCGGTTCGCTCCTCGGAACGATGTCGCGTGGACATCGCGGAATAAACCCGAACGCCTCCCCTCTCGAATTCCGGGGTTTTCCGCATGGGGGCACACCCTCTCGAAGCGCTTCGCCGGCCGGACGCGGTCGGCTCCCCTTCCCTTCGCCCGGCGCACCCGCGACAGCACCGGTCAGGGCAGGAGCCGATGATCGACCGGCCGTCGCCGACAGCACCCTGTCGTGGTGGTCACCGCCATCGGGTGAGTCGTTTCCGCAACCCCGGTCGCTTCGGCCGCTCCACGCAGATCGCATGCGTCGGGAATTCCTCGCATTCGACAGAGGAAAGCAGGTCCGGCGGATTGCGGATTCGCGAACGCACGGGCACAGAAGGCACTCGGGCACCATTTTCGGACACAGCGTGTGTGGTTAGGGTGTGCGCTCCGGAGTCTTCGAGCGCTTCAAGGGGGAAACGGCATGCCGAGCCACATACGGCCGCCCGAGGCGCGCCCGTTCTCCCCGGCCGGACACCTGAACACTGCGGCGGACGCGTCCGCCCCGCACACCCGCACGCCGGCGGCACCCGCCGGGGCGGTCCGGCCGGATCTCCTCGGCCGCCCGCGCGGGCGTGATCTCGAGGAGCCCTTGCCTGTCGTGCCTGGGAGGAGTCGTATGAACTGGCCGTACGGCAGCGACCCCCTCGCCCCGTTCGACGCGACGACCTTCGCCTCCCGGCCACAGGGTCAGAACACGAGCAGGGCGCCCGTCGCCGCCCCTGCAGACGGCGCCGTCCCCGACCGTCCCGCGCCCATCGGGCAAGAGGGGGACGACGCCGGTCCGGTCGACGGTTCCCTGCTGCCGGACACGCTGTCGGATCGAGGCAACGCGAAGCTCTTCGTCCAGTTGTACGCGGACCGATACCGGTACGTGCCAGGCCTGGGCTGGTTCCGTTGGGACAGCACCCGGTGGCGCCCCGACGAGGACGACACGGTGGTGTGGGCGGCGGGGGACCTCGCGGAGGCCCTCTCCACCCGCGACCCCCGGGGGCTGCACGCTCGGCAGGCGGTCCTCGAACACCGCCGTCGATCCCTCAGCACGGCTGGTCAGAACGCCATGCTGGGACAGGCGAAGTCGGCTCCCGGCATGCTCCTGCGGGCCGAAGCGCTCGACGCCGACCCGTACGTCCTCTGCACGCCGAACGGGATCGTGGATCTGCGGACGGGCATTACCCGCACCGCCTTTCCCGCCAGGGACTTCGTCTCCCGTTCGACCACGGTCGGTCCGTCACGACAGCAGCCCACGCCCCGCTGGAACCGCTTTCTCACCGACACCTTCGGCGACGACCGGGCGGGCCTCACGATGGTCGGATTCCTTCAGCTCCTGCTGGGCTACTCGATCACCGGGGACGTCGGCGGGCAGGTCATGCCCTTCCTCTACGGGTCCGGCAAGAACGGCAAGTCCGTGCTGCTCGATGTCGTGGTGAAGCTCCTCGGTGACTACGCGGACGCAGCACCGCCGGGCTTCCTCATGGCGAAGCCGTTCGAGGGTCATCCCACCGACCTGGCCGAACTCCACGGTCGACGGCTCATCGTGTGCTCCGAGGTCAAACCGGACGATCGCTTCGACGAGGCCCGGGTGAAGTTCCTGACCGGCGGGGACCGCATCAAGGCTCGCCGGATGCGCCAAGACTTCTTCTCCTTCAGCCCGACGCACAAACTGTGGCTCATCGGCAACCACCGCCCGGAGGTCGGTACGGGTGGCTTCGCCTTCTGGCGTCGTATGCGGCTGCTGCCCTTCGAGCGGATCGTCTCCGACGAACGGCGCGTCGACAACCTGTCGGATGTCCTGATCGCGGAGGAGGGTCAGGGCATCCTCGCCTGGCTGGTCGACGGCGCCCGCCTCTATCTCTCCGGCGACCGCGACCTCGGCGGCCCCGACGCCGTCCGGATCGCGACCAATGCCTACACCGAGACCGAGGACCATACCGGTCGCTTCTTCGAGGAGTGCTGCCTGGTGGACCCACAGCAGCGCAGTGGGCAGGCGGATCTGTACGCCGCCTATCGTGACTGGTGTCAGAACGAGGGGGCCCAGCCGCTGTCGTCGCGCGGCTTCGCCGCCCGTGTCAGAGAGCTGTTGAAGATGACCTCGCCTCACGAAATGCTCTTGTCGAACTCCCGAAAGTACTACCGGGGCATCGGATTGCCCACCGAAGGGGCAAAGGCGTGAGCGCCCTCATCTCCAGGAGCGAGCTCCACCACGAGAGCGAGTTCGTCTGGCTAGAGGACATCAGCGTGCTGGACTACGTCCGCCAGTCACTGGACCGGCTCCCCACTCGCCGGGGAAGACCTGCCTACCACCGCGCCGGCCGCATGGTCGGCTACGCCGTTCTCGGCACGGACGCCAAGGCGTCTCACAACAGCGGAACCTTCCGCCGGCGGGTGTTCTGGCTGCTCCCCCATGACCGCGACAGCGCGCCCGACGGGCTGTACGCAAGCAGCGCTCCGGCCGAAGCCGTCGATCCCGAGTCCTTGTCACCGGGCGTGAAGGGCCGACGGCCCACGCGACCGGGCGGCCTCGAGCGGACGGAGTCCTGACACACGGACAGCGCGGACGGACCGGCACTCGGCCGGAGGCCTGCTTCCGGACGCTCCGGCAGCCCTCGGCGCTGCCCGAGGGGCCATGGCGCGGATCCGCGCGCCGTCCCAGAATCGGCTCCCTCCACTGCCGGAGGCGGACACATCGGGAGGGGCTCATGGCGCAGGGGACCGTACTCAGTGGGACGTCGGTCCGTCTGGAACCCATGGCCATGCGGCGCGTGAAGGGGCTTGCGGAGGCCGCCCTTTCAGGCACCTCCCCGTTCACCCCGGTGCCCCGGGGGCGGGCCGGGACCCGTGCACACGTCGTTCGGGCCAGGACGGAGCGGAGGGGCGCACGTCGCTCGCCTTCACCGTGATCGACCAGCGGAAGGCGCGGTCGTCAGGGCCACCCGCTTCAAGGGAATGGAACGGCGCACGCCAGACGTGGCGGCAGTTTCCCCACCCCCAGGACGTCGCCCTGGCGTACGGGTCGCCGCGAGGCTCTTCCCCCTCTGTCTCGCCGCGAGCGCTCGTCCACGAGGACGTCGACGCCTCGTTGTTCTGCGGCTAGGGTGCGTGCCACCACTTGCATTCCAGCCCTGAGAGAGTCAGCGGACAGCGGCCATGGAGAACAGACAACCCGCATGATGCAACCTCATTGCAAGATCTGCATGTAAGATACGATCTACCCTTTGCCCTACCGTTGCGTACGCAGATGAGGAGACTCCGACATGCCTGCTGAGCAGGGGACCAACCAGAGCGTCGAGCGGGCCGTCTCCGTCCTGCGGGCCCTCGGCTCGGGGAGTGCGGAGCGCCGAGTCTCCGACATCGCCGTGGATGCCGAGCTGGGTCCCTCCACCACCTCCCGTTTGCTGGCGACCCTGGAGCAGTTCGACCTGGTCGAGCGCAACCCGATCAGCGGGCTCTACCGGCTGGGACTGGGTACGCTGCCGCTCGCCGCCATGGCCTTGAACGGCCACCCCGTCCACCGGGCTTCCCGGATGGTGCTGCAGGGACTGGCCGCCCGTACCGGGCTGGGCGTGAACGTCGGCATACTGCGCGGGGCTGAACTGCTCTTCCTCGCCAACTTCGAGGGCGTCCGCACCCCCAAGGCGTACACGCAGGCCGGCGGTACCGCCCCGCTGCACGCGACGGCGATGGGCAAGTGTCTGGTCTCCCGCATGACGGGGGACGAACGCCGTGCGCTGCTCGGCCCCGAGCTGGAGGCACACACGGAGTACACCGTGGCCACGCACGACGCGCTGGACGAGGAGTGCGAAGCGGTCCGGCGGTCGGGCTACGCCGTCGAGGCGCAGGAGCGCGCACTGGGCCGGTCCTCACTGGCGGCTCCCGTGCTGGACTCACGGGGCGGCGTGGTCGCCGCGATCTCGCTGTGGGGTCCCGCCTCCGTACTCGGAGGAGTCTCCGCGCCCGGAAGGCCCGGGGCCCCGGAGGCGGAGCTGGTCGGCCAGGTGATCGAGGCGGCGGACGCCGTGAGCCAGGCGCTGGGAGCGTACTGACTGCCCGGTGCCCGGAGAGTGGAGAACGCCCGGAGTGCGGGTTCCGCACTCCGGGCGTTCGGGTCTTCCGGCAAGCTTCGCATGTCACGGGCCGGAGCGAGGTCCTGTGCGTCCGCCCCGGCCCGGGTGGCGGGATCAGTCCTGGTAGGCCCGGACCGTGAAGAGATGCGCTCGTGGCGCGCCGTGCGTGGCGTCCACCGTAATCCGCAGCGCATCGGTTCGCACGGGGGCCCCACCGTCCAGCTGGTGGACGCGATGGCGACGGCGGTTGTCCCGCACGGTGACCGCGGTGCGCCACTCCCCCGACTCGTCCCGTACCTCGATGCGGTAGTCGCGCAGCAGCTGCGGCGCGATCGCGTCCGGTACGCGGTCCCGGTGCAGGTTGATGAGGTACGTGTCCACGTCGTCGTCCATGACCAGGTGGACCGTACGCAGTTCGTGCGGAGCATCCCACTCCAGAGTGAGGTGGGAGCCTGGCGCGGGATCTGCGGACACCCACATCTGCGGGCCGCCGAACGGACGCTGATAGCCGCTCACGCCCTTGCCGGGCGCGAAGGCATCCGTGGCCGGTAGGGCCCGGAAGCAGAACGACCGGCGGCGTAGCTCGCGCGCGGACCAGTCCAGTACCGGCTGCCCCTCCTGCTCGGGGATGTCTTTGTCGACGCCGGGGTCCCCCGCGACGCGGCTGCGCAGGGCGAGCACGCCTTCGGTTCCCCCCGCCATCAGGTGCCAGGAGACATGCGGGTTGGCGCGGACGATGACGACCACGTTCTCGGGAGCGTCGGGGAAGTGGCGGAGGGCGGCGGTGACCCACGTGGGTCCGCCGGCCGGGACGGGGACCTGGACGGTTCCCAGTGCGTCGAGAGGCACGGCGTTCTCGGGCAGCCTCGTGCTCCAGAGCTCGACGGTGAGTTCGGTGTCCTGCTCGGCGGAGACGAGCAGTTCCACGCCTTCCAGCGTGGGGTCGACGGGCAGGAGCACGCCGTAGTCACGGCCGAGAGGGTAGGGCTCCGCCGGTGTTCCGGGTCCGGGTTCCGCCGCGAGACGGGTGAGGTGTGAGGAGGCGCTGACCCTGGCCGTGCGCGCGAGGTCGTCCGGATCCTCGTTGGCGATCCCCATGACGGAGCCGTCCTGGAGGAGCAGGACCTGTCCGACGAGTCCGGGGTCGTCCGAGGCCAAGGCCCGTGGGCTCTGGCCACGCTGGACGCAGAGCGCGGCGGCGGTCCCGGCGGCCTCGCCGAGGGTGGCACACGTAGCCATCACGCGGGTGGCGCCGAAGGCGATGTGGGTGGCGGAGATGTTCCGGCCGGCGAAGAGCAGGTTGCCGACGTTCACCGAGTAGAGGCTGCGCAGGGGTATGTGGAATACACCGTCCGTGAAGCGCTGCAGCGCGCCGGGGCCCTCGGCGTACATGCCCTCGACGGGGTGGAGGTCGATTGACCAGCCTCCGAAGGCGATCCGGTCCTCGAAGCGCCGCTGCGCGAGGATGTCCTGCTGGGTGAGGATGTGGTCACCGATGAAGCGGCGGTACTCGCGCTTGCCGGGAACGCTGCCGACCCATTCCAGGGTGAGGTTGTCGGCGTCGAACTCGCCGGAATTCTTGATGTGGTCCCAGATGCCCATGATCACGGCATGGAGTTCGTCCCGGATGACTTCGTTGTCGTGGACGGTGTCCATCGCGCCGCCCCACTCGATCCACCAGTAGTCGCAGCCGTTGTCGCCACTGCGCAGGACGCGGTTGCGCAGGATGGGGGTCTGCGAGATGTCCTTCGCGTACGAGGGCGGGACGAAGGGGACGGGCCGGCCGAGGTCCTTGGTGTAGAAGAGGATGGTGGAGCCGAGCAGCGCTCCGTCCGACTCCTCGGGGGCCCAGGGCTCGCCGAAGTCGGCGGCCGATTCGCGGCCGATGCGGCTGCGGGCCCCGGCCAGTTCACCCAGTAGTCCGTCACCGGTGCAGTCCAGGAAGAACTGGGCACGGAAGGTGATCAGACGCTCCGATCCCATGGTCCAGCCGGTGACCGAGCGTATGGTGCGCTCGTCGTCGGGCCCGTCCGCCTCGACCTCCCGCACGTCGGTGTTGAGGAACAGGTCGATCAGCGGTTCCGAGCGGACGGCGTCCAGTACCACCTGGTCCCAGTAGTAGGGGTTGCCCTCCGGGTTGCGGTACTGGTTCTCGGTGTAGAGCTCGCCCATGATGCCCGTTTCACGGGCGTAACGCTGGACGCCGTGAGCTGTGGCGCCGCAGACCCAGACGCGCACCTCGCTGCTGCTGTTGCCGCCCAGTACCGGGCGGTTGTGCACGAGTGCGACGCGCCGCCCGAGTCGGGCGGCGGCGATGGCGGCGCAGACGCCGGCGAGGCCGCCGCCGATGACCGCGATGTCGTGGTGGAACTCTTCCTGTCGCATCCTCAGCGGCTCCCTTGCGATGTGCGACGACATGACGAGCCGTCGCGGGGTTCAGTGTGCACCTAGGAACCATTAAATGGAACAGAGATGCAGAGAATGAGATCAAAGTTCACAACCATGCGCGGCTGACATCCGTGGCGCGCGACGGAAGGGCTCGATCCGGCCTGAGTTGAACCCGCTCCGACAAGGAGCGATGGGGAAATCAGGGCTGCCCGGAAGGGCAGGGGCCTCGCACTCATCACCCCAGGAGCACTTCGTCATGACGGTTGACAGCAACCATCATGTGACTGATGATCCCGCATATTGCACGTCGGAATCAGATTATTCTCCCGACGTCCCCTGGGAAGCATCCCCGCCCCCACCTGCCATGCGCTGCGGGCGGACAGCCGCACCAGAGCGGCCCATCTGCCGCCCCTCCCGAGAGGAAGCCGCATTGACCATCCTGCGTACGGGGCAGACCAAGCGGAACGGCCCCAGACTGCCCGACAGCACCTTCGCGGTGCTGCTCGTCCTGCCGGGGCTGGCGCTGTTCACAGCGATCCTCATGTACCCGCTGCTCGCCTCGCTGACCACCGGCTTCTTCCGCCAGGATCTCCGGTTCCCCGGCCGGGAGTTCGTAGGTCTGTCGAACTTCGCCGACGTGCTGCAACGGGATTTCTGGCCCACGCTCGAGCACACCCTCGTGTTCGCCGGGGGAACCACCCTCGCCGCCTTCGGAATCGGCTTCGCCCTCGCCCTCGCCCTCAACGCGGGCCTGAAGGGCAGCGGCTTCATGCGGGGCCTGTTCCTCTTCCCCTGGGTGATCCCGGGCGTCGTCACCTCCTTCCTGTGGATGTGGATCTTCAACGCCAACTACGGACTGCTCAACGGGGTGCTCATCAAGCTGGGCCTGATGGACGAGGCGGTGTCCTGGCTCGGTGAGCCGCGCACGGCCATGCTCGCGGTGATCGTGACCAAGACCTGGGCGAGCTTCCCCTGGATGATGGTCATGATGCTGGCCGGCCTGCAGACGGTGCCCGGCGAGCTCTACGAAGCCGCGGCCGTCGACGGCGCGGGCATGTTCCGGCGCTTCCGCTCCATCACCTGGCCCAGCGTGCGCTCCATCGGGCTGCTCGCCCTACTGCTGGAGTTCATCTGGAACTTCCAGCACTTCGACACCATCTACGTGCTCACCGGAGGCGGCCCCGCCAACTCCACGCAGACCTTCGCCGTCGCCGTCTTCCAGGACGCCTTCCAAGGCTTCGACCTCGGCCGGGCCAGCGCCCTCGGCGGTCTGTGGATGCTGCTCCTGCTCGTGCTGGTCGGCGGCTACCTGTTCCTGTCTCACCGTGAGGACCGCTCATGACCGCGACGACCTTGGAGCCGAGCCGTACCGAAGAGCGGCCCCTCCCGCCGCAGCGCACGCGCCGCCCCCGGCTCCGCCCGGACCTCCTGCGCTCCCGGGCACTGGCCTGGACCGCGCTCCTCGTGATCGGGCTGTTCGCCCTGTTCCCCCTGTACTGGATGCTGGTCACGGCGCTCAGCCCGGCCGACCGGGTGTTCCAGTTCCCTCCGGACTTCGTGCCGAGCGCCATCACCTTCGAGAACTTCCGGGCGGTGCTGGACAACGGCCCGCTGTTCCTCTACCTCAAGAACAGCGTCATCGTCTCGCTGACCACGGCGTTCCTCAGCGTGGTGATCTCGACGTACATGGGCTACTCGTTCTCCAAGTTCCGCTACCGCGGCCGTCGTTCGCTCATGAACTTCGTGCTCGCCTCGCAGATGTTCCCCCAGTCGCTGCTGCTGATCACGCTCTACGCGCTGTTCCGCCAGTTCGGGATGCTGGGCAGTTACACCGCACTCGTGCTGTCGTTCAGCACGTTCACGCTCCCCTTGTGCGTCTGGATGCTGAAGGGCATCTTCGACACGATTCCCGACGCGTTGCTCGAGGCCGCCGCCATCGACGGCGCCTCGCGCTGGCGCACGCTGCACTCCGTGATCGCACCGCTCGCGGCACCCGGTATGGCCGCCGCGGGACTCTTCGCCTTCGTACGTGGCTGGAACGACTTCATCTTCGCGCTCAGCCTGTCCGACAACAACTCGATGACCCTGCCACCAGGTCTGGTGCACACCTTCATCGGCGAGACCCAGACCTCCTGGCCCACGCTGATGGCCGCGTCACTGGTGGTCTCCCTCCCGGTCGTCGTCGCCTTCATGTTCCTCCAGCGCTTCCTGGTCGGCGGTCTCACCGCCGGCTCCGTGAAGTAGCCGCCGCCCCCGCGGGCCGCCCCTCATCCGCCGTACACCCACTCGCCCTGGAGGCGCCATGTCCCTCTCCGACCTCTCCCGCCGCAGCCTGCTGCGCGCCGCCGGCATCGGCGCCGTCGGCATCGCCGGATCCAGTGTTCTCTCCGCCTGCGCCGCCGGCGGCAGTGGCTCCGGCGGCAACACCGCCGCCAAGGACTTCGAGTTCACCTCGTGGTCGCTGAGCGAGCCCGCCATCAAGCCGATCATCGAGCGCTTCATCAAGTCCTGGGAAACCAGCCACGGCTCGAAGATCAGCACCACCGCGGTGCCGTACAACCAGTACCTCCAGGAGCTGAGCCTCAAGCTCAACGGGCGCCAGGTCTCCGGCGCCGTTCAGCTGGACATCGCCTGGCTGGCCGCCATAGCCCAGACCGGCACCCTCGCGGACCTCGGCAAACTGGCGACCTCGGGTGGCTACACGCCCACCGGCCTCGCCAGCGGTCAGTACGAGGGAACGCAGTACGGACTGCCGTGGACCACCGGCGCGATCGGACTCATCGGCAACCAGGACCTGCTGAACGAGGCCGGAGTCAAGACCGCACCCACCACGATCGCCCAGTTCGAGGACGCGCTGCGCGCTCTCAAGGAGCTCAAGGGCGTCACCCCCTACGCGGCCTCCACCGCGATCGCGCAGCTCGGTGACATCTTCCCGTGGATGCAGACCTTCGGATCCCCGATCATCACGGCCGGCAAGGTCGTCCTCGGCGACGACGCCTCCATCGACGCGGTCACCTGGTACAAGAAGCTGTACGACGAAAAGCTCATCGCCAAGGACGTGGACCGCAACGCCGCCCGTGCCCTGTTCGGCCGGGGCACCGTCGGCTTCTACGACGACGCCGTCGTCGGCAAGGCCAGCACGCTCGCCAACGCGAAGGACCCGAAGAAGCTGGGTCCGGCGATGACGCCGTTCTCCCGGCCCGTGCTGAAGGCCGGCGACTCCCCGCAGGCACAGCTGTGGGGCCACGTCATCGTGGTGCTCAAGGGCGACGGCCAGGACGCGGCCAGCCAGTTCGCGCTCAAGACCACTTCCGACGTGGCCACCACGACCGAGTACTTCAAGGCCGTCGGTCTGCCCCCCGCCACCGGCAAGGGGCTCGCCACCCGTGAGATCGTTGCGGACACCTTCATCACCGACTGGACGCGCCGCATCACGGGAACCGCGACCCCCGGGCCCTTCTGGACGTACGCGAAGAACGCCCAGATCATCAGCGCCGTCGCCCAGCAGGTCCAGGCGGCCCTCGTCGGCCAGTCCTCACCCAAGGAGGCCATGAGGACGGCACGCGAGCAGGCGACGCAGCTGCTGAAGGACTGACCCCCAGACCGGTGCCGTGGGCCCCTACGCCCACGGCACCGACGCCGGCCCGCTCCCGCCTCTCCTCCTCGATGTGGGGAGCGGGCCGGCCTCCCCCCCTCGCTTCGCCCCGTCACGGCATGACGGGGCGACTTACTCCCCGGCTCCTGGAGCACGCCGCCCGAGGGCAGCTCCGTCCTCATCACGGCAACCGGCCACCCCAGCAGGTCCGCCACAGCCGCGAACATCGGCTCGCTGAGGGCGTCCGCAGCACGATCGGGGCGATGCCGGATATCACCGCGCCTCCCTCCGCATGTCATGCGGAGGGAACGCTCTCCGCCCAGCGGCCGTGGATCTCCACCAGGAATCCGCGGCCGCCGACACATGTCTGCGGCCCGTCCGAACGCAGCTGCTCCGCTGGGGTCATGCGAGGTGGGAGCGCTCGCGGCGCAGAGCGTGTTCTGATCGCTCCGGGAGCCGGATGGGCTCCGTACGTTGCCCCAAAGGACACTTGACGGGCAAGCGAACGGCGGACACCCTTCTCATCATATTCACAGGGGTTTCATTAAGAGGCTCCTGAAATGCCCACTGTTGCACGGTCGATCTGATATGCGGATCGAATCGTCCGGTTGGGCGGGTACCTGAGGGCGTAATCGCACTCGGGAGTCATCTTCCTGTCAAGGAGGCCCAGCCTTGTTCTCTTCGATGAGAGGTCCCGCGATCGGCGCATGCGCCGCTGTGACGGCTTTGGTCGTCGGTTTCGCGGCTCCGTCCGTATTCGCCGCTTCGGCGGCCCTGCCCGGCATGCTTTCGGTTCAGGCCGCTGCCGACGCTGTGTTCAGTGATGATTTCTCCGGCGGTCTGGATGCCTGGACAAAGACTCAGGCTCCTGCCGGTGGCGCCGCCTGGGCGGTGCGCGACGGAGCTGCTTCCGTCGATACGACCACTACGGCGGGAGGGAGCTATCTGCGTCCTTCCGGTCCGCTGAGCCTGCCTGCGGCTTATGAGCTGACGACCAGGGTTCGTGTCGATGAGATCCGTCCGGACGGCACGGTGTCGTTCGTGATGGACATGCAGGACGCCGACCAGCCGACGACGAAGAACATCGCCGCTCAGATCACGGGCGTGAAGCCCAATGGGCGAGCGGGGATCCAGGTGACCGCTCCGCTGGCCGGAGCGGTGAAGTGTTCGGGCGACTCTCCCGTCACCACCGGGAACTGGCTCGACGTGCGGATCGTGCGTGCGGGCGGGATCACGGCGGTGTATCTCGGCGGACGCCTGGTGGCGGCGGAGACTTCTCCCACGGCCGGGGGCACGTTCGCCCTGGGGTCGTACCACAGCAAGATAGCCGTCGGCCCGGTCACGGTCCGTTCCCTCAGCAGTACTCCCGCAGGTCATCCCACCACTGCCGATGGCTGCACGTTCAAGGCACCCGATCAGGACGCGCCCGGGCACCAGGTCACGCAGGGCGATCCCACGCAGAGCCTCAACGGGACCTGGAACTTCAAGACCGAGAACGCTGCCAGTCCAGTCGACCCGGTGAAACTGTCCACTCCCGGTGCGGACACGGCCGGATGGGACTCCCTGCCGGTTCCCGGAAACTGGGATGTGCATGACGCCTACAACGACTACCGCGGCGTTGCCTGGTACCAGCGTTCCTTCACCGTCGCCCACGCCGGCGACGCCAACGCCCGATACTGGCTCAACTTCGAGGCCTGCTACCGGACCTGCCAGGTGTGGGTGAACGGCAAACCGGTCAAGACGCCCGCCCTCAGCGACGCGTCGAACGACGCGGACAACGGCAAGGACGGTACGGGCCTCGTCTGGTCCGAGACCGACACGCACACCGGTGGATACACGGCGTTCCAGATGGACGTGACCTCGGTCATCAACACCACCGGTACGAACACCGTCGTCGTCAAGGCCGACAACACTGTCACCACGGGCGCCTGGTACCCCTGGGGTGGCCTGTCCCGCGACGTGAGCCTCACGACCACACAGCCGCTGTCCGCCACACGGCAGGAGATCACGGCCACGCCGAATCTGACGGACGGCACCGCCTCAGTCACGAGCAAGGTCTTCGTGCGCAACACCAGCGCCACCGACCAGCAGGTGACCGTCAAGGGATCCATCACCTCGGCCGCCACTGGCGCAGACGTCCCCGGAGCGACCGGGCTGACCGCCACCGCCACCATCCCCGCCGGGCAGACCGCACCGGTCACGCTCCACGCGAACCTGGACGCGGACACCTACTCCCTCTGGCAGCTGGACGACCCCAACCTCTACCGGTTTGGCGTGTCCGTCGCCGACAGCTCCGCTCCGAGCACGGTCGTGAACGCGATCAGCGACGCCTTCGGCATCCGCCAGGTCAAGATCGACGGCACCAACATGCTGCTCAACGGAAAGAAGCTGAAGGTCGCGGGCGCGAACCGCGTCTCCGACGACCCGGTCGACGGCAGCGCCGAGCCGGTCGAGAAGATCCGGCGCGACCTGGACATGATGAAGGCCGCGGGCATGAGCGTCACCCGGCTCATGCACTACGCCCAGGCGCCCGCCGTGCTGGACTACGCCGACCGCATCGGCATGCTCCTGATCGGCGAGACCCCCGTTTGGGGTAACAACGCCAACCTGACGACGGCTCTGCCCAACATCAAGCAGCAGATGACCGAGCAGGTCCAGAAGGACTTCAACCACCCCAGCATCTTCGCCTGGTCCGTAGGCAACGAGCTGGCCTCGAACACCACGGCGGGTATGACGTACGACCGGCGGATGGCCACGTTCTCCCGGAACATCGACCCCACCCGGTACGTCACCCAGGTGAACAACAAGATCAACGAATCGGGACAGGTCCCCTGCGCGACCGGGGAGACCGACTGCGGCCTCAAGGACGGTACGCGGTACATGGACTTCGCCGCCATCAACCTCTACGGCAACTTCGACGGCGGCGTGCAGTGGGCCCACAAGCTCTACCCGACGAAGCCGATCTTCGTTTCGGAATACAGCACCGACATGAGGTTCTCGAATCAGGGCGGATACCTGGCCAGCCAGGAGAGCGTCGACCAGAGGACCAACACCGGTGACAGGGCCCAGTCGTACTTCGCGAACAAGGACTACCTCTTCGGCTGGTCGCAGTGGACCTACAACGACTACCGAAGCACCTACCCGGACAGCAGCCCGAACAAGGTGCGCGGCTACGGCGACGTGGACGTGTGGGGCCGGCCGAAGGCTTCCTACGGGGCCATGCAGGCGGCGAACGCTCCGGTGAAGAGCATCGCGGTGTCCGGGGTGGAGAACGACAACGGCACCGACGAAACGGTGGTCACGGTCACTCCGCGCGGGCCGCTGGCCACGGCCGGTCCCTCGTGGACGCTGTCCGGTTACAAGCTGGCGGTGAAGGTCACCGACACCGACGGCACCGTCGTGGGCGGCGCGGTGGTGGATCTGCCGAAGATCGAGCCGGGTGACGCCGCGCTGCAGGTGCCGGCGGCCTGGAAGCACAGCGACGACGCCGCGCAAGTCCGTGTCTCGCTGCTGTCCCCGCTCGGATACCAGGAAGCTGTGTCCTTCAAGGACCTCAAGGCTCCGGCAAAGCCGGAGATCACCGAGACGGCTGTCGCCTCCGGCTCCGTACGTGTCCGTTTCAGTGACGCTGTCGAGGGCCTGAAGCACACGGTCAAGGCCACCGCTCCCGACGGCACGGTCGCCGCGACGAAGTCCACGTCGGAGCCCTTCGCCGACCTGACGGGTCTGGCCAACGGCACCGAGTACACGGTTTCCGTCACCACCGACAACACGGTGGGGAGCAGCACCCCGGCCACCACCAAGCTCACCCCGAGCGGCACCCTGCCCTATGGTCCGAACCCCGTGAAGGTCACCCCCGTCGATCAGGGACTGGTCCTCGGATTCACCGAGACCAGTGACGCCGCCGGCGCTCAGCGCAACGGCACGTTCCAGGTCAAGGTGACCGACACCGCGACGGGCACCACGGTGAAGGACTACCAGACCACCAACCGGCCCGGCACCCGCGTGGAGGACCTGACGCCCGGACACACGTACGCGTTGCAGATCCGTCGTCTGAACGCCGACGGCACCGCGTCGACCGCCTGGAGCGAGAAGGTCGAGGGCACTGTTCCCGAGACTGACCAGGCCCCCGCATTGGAGGCCACGGGTACGATCGGCGGGCCCACCTCCGGAGCCATCGCCCTCACCCCGGCCCCCGGCACCATCCGCTACGAGGTCTCCGTCGCAGGTGGCGCTCCGTTCCAGGTCAACCGCTCGGCCACCGACCTGATCCCCATCAACCACCTCAAGCCCGGCACCAGCTACTCCGTGTCCATCAAGGCCGTGGGCGCCAAGGGCACCTCGGGCGCCTGGTCCGGCACCCTCACCACCACCCAGGCCCCCGCGACCGACGCAAAAATCACCGGCGAGCAGGGCAGCAGGACCCTGACCTGGACAGCCCCGGTCCCCGCACCGGCCTTCTACAACGTCTACCGGACCGTCTGCGGCACCACCACGACCACGAAGGTCGCCGGCGGCGGCACCACGCAGTTCTCCCTCGCCGACAACGGCGGCTCCTACACCGTCAGGGCGGGCACCGGAACCATCCTGTCCACCGCCACCGCCCCCCTGGGCGTGGGAGGTACCAGCACCTGCGGTGCCGTCGTCGCCCCGGCCGATACCACTCCGGGAAGCGACGGCATCCGCCCCTTCACCACCACCGGCACCTGGACCCCCAGTGCCCTCATCACCCCCGACGGATACGTCAGCGTCTACGCCGATCCCGCGTCATCACCCGCGCCCCGCGTCGTGTGGACGGCTCCGGCCAAGACGGCCGCTTCGACCTACAAGATCGAGGTCGCTCTTCCCGGCGGCAGCAGCGCGACGTCGGTGACCTACACGATCGACACTGCGACAGGCAGTCAGACCAAGACCATCAACCAGAGCACCGCGGGAACCGGTTGGATCAACCTCGGAACCTATGACTTCGCGGCCGGCCAGGCACCCAAGGTGTCCATCACCGCGGCCACCGGCGGATTCGTCAGGGCTTCCGCAGCACAATTCAGTGACGCCGGATAACCCCGTTCGGCAAGAACCTCCTCCCTCCTCCCGCGTGGTAGCGGAATGACGTCACCACGTACACGGCGGCCCCGAATCTCCGATCTGGAGGTCCGGGGCCGCCGGCCTGCCGACGGCTCCACCGACGCTGCGAACGCAAGGCCGAGTAGTTTCATCGGAACTACCCGAGAATTCCTGGAGCCAGGTAAATCGAATGGTCCGAGTGACTGAACGCCCGGGCCGCAGCGAGTTCCCATAAGGGCAGTATCGAGGATTTCAGGGAGGCGTGGACTGATTGACATGGCAGTCTGGTCTCTGTGCCTCGGCATGGCCGCTCGCGAAACGGCTGCCTTCTGTCCCCTCTGAGGGCATCGTCCGTGAAATCCGGGCGATGTAGATGCCCAGGCCACGGCCCCGCCCTTACCTCCGTGGCGGGGCCTCTCAATTTCCGGGCCACGCCAGTGCGCCGTAGCTGTGACCACTCTGCGAAAGCCAGTCCCGCTGCAGGAGCGGCCGCGAGAGGGTATGCCCTTTACTCCAGTAAGCTTCTTCAGCGGCCACCCCAGGCAGTGAATGACCCTGCGAGGTTGACCAGCCTTTGATCTACGGCAGTACTCGGCCCTCACGGATCAGTCCGTCGCCCGATCGGTGGCCACTCTGAAGAATCCCAGTGGGAACAAACACGCCGCCCGACAGCGGCTTGACGTCGGTTCGCCAGGGCGGAGACCAGTCCATTGAGGTTTTCTCGACGAAATCCAGCGTCAAGGTGTCGCTGAGGCCGCAGGCGATCCTGGCGATGCCGCTGACCTTTGTCCGGAAAGCCTCATCGAATGAATTGCGCGCCCCGGTGGGGGAACCGTCCGGGCAAGGGTGGTCGCCACGGCTTCGTCCGAGCCGTCCGGGGCTCGTGGGCGCGAGGAGGCCTGCTCACGCGCCCGGAAGGCATCACGCTCCTGCCCTCCGCGCCCCCTCGACACGTCCTCCGCGCGGACATGCCTCCTGGACTGTCAGCAGGTGACCGAGCGATCGGAACCCTGCGCCCAGAAAAGCTCTGCCCTGCGGCTCGCTTCGATGCACGCCTGCACCCGGTGCACCAGCCGGCATCGACGGTACGGAGCCGGTCATCGGGCTTGCCATGGGTGGCCCACCGGGCGGCGGACCCGCCTCCTCGTCCGCCACCCGGTGCCCGGCACTCCGGCCCCGGCGCGACCCTCCGCCCGGGACTTCCCGCCTCACAGGGGGACGGTCTCGACGCCACACGGTTCCGGCCCGGGGCCTACGGGCGGCGGCAGGCAAGGGGCCGCGTCTAGGGAAAACCCCTGATACCCCAAATGTCCGACTCATCTTCTATGGAGTGAGCAGTACGAGGAAGCTCTTCTCCCGGAAGTGATCATCATGTGCGCCACTGTCCTGAACGGTTCCACCGGCCCGGCCGGAAAGACAGGCGGCGACCACACCAGCCACGAACGCTCCTCGCGGCGCACTCCGTGCTCATGGGACTTCGGACTGCTGCTGGAGCACAGCCCCCGTGCGTCGGCGACGGCCCGGCATGAAGCCCGCCCCGTACTGACCTCTTGGGGACTGGACGACGAACAGATCTACATCACCCTGCTGGTCATCTCCGAACTCGTCACCAATGCCGTCACACACGCCCGGCCCCCGGTGATCCTTCACCTTCGCAGCACGCACGAGAACGCCGGACACGTGCAGGTCCACGTCAGCGACGGCGGCCCGCAAACCACCCCCACCACTTGGGCGGCCAACCGTGCCGACGACGAACACGGTCGTGGCGCCGACATAGTCGCCGCTCTCACCCACGACACCGGTACCGACCTCGACGGTGACGGCCTCATCGACCACTGGGCCGATCTGGGCGTCGACTGACTCCTCCTCCAGGCCGCGTCATCCGGCTCCGGACAGGACACGCCGGCCGGAGTCTCCGGCCGGGCCGACAGGCAAGCGAGACCGCGCTCGACCGGTCCCTCCGGTTCGAAACGGCCGCGCACGCCGTCGTGCCGCCTCAGTGACCGATGCCGGCATGCTTCGCCTCTCCTGAACCCGCACCTCACTCACCTCCATCGTGTCGATCTCCCTGCACGGCTGGAGAGTTGACGCGGAGACGGCACCACAGCGCCCGACTGGCCCACGACGCCGCACTCCGAGCGACGGGTACCGAGGAGTCGACAACGACGCTAGGGGTTCTCCCTGATACGTGGGAGTGTGCGCCAGACCTCTCATGGAGTGCACACTCGCCCGAATCGACCCGGAAACGACAGATAAAAGCCCATCCCTCGGAGAGATCGCATGCACGTCACCGCTTCTGGTAATCCCAGCCGTAGTGATACGAGCGGCGATGGACCACTGAGCGGCACGCAGCCCGCACATCGGACGGCCGCGGATGCGACGCATGTTCTGGACCATTGCGCTCAAGCACCCCGCGTCGCTCGGTCCCTGGCCCGGCAATTCATCGGCCAGTGGAGGATCGCGGAGTCGGACGCCGACGCGGTCATACTCGCCGTCTCCGAACTGGTGGCCAACGCCGTCGAGCACGCACTCCCTTCGCTCGTACTCCACCTGCACGGCAACCCGGCCAGGAAACACATCTGGGTGGGCGTGTCGGACAGCGGCTCGGCACCCCAGGAAGGGCCATGGACCTCATCGTGTACCGCTGACGAGCACGGCAGGGGTCTGAACATCGTCGAAGCTCTCTCCGAGGTGCAGGGCACGCACTCGTACCCCGATGGCACCACGATGCGCTGGGCCCTGCTCTCGCTCACCATCGACTGATACGGCACGGCCTGTCGGGCACCAGGGGCACAAGCGACCGCCCTCAGAGGCTCGGCCGACACCTACGGACGACGACCGCGTACGCGGTCCCGGGCCGGCTCGGCTGGGCTCGGCTGCTGAACCACCGACACACTTCTCACAAGGGAGCACTCTCGATGACATCACCCTGTCGCCAAGGCCCCGTCGAGTACGGTGCGGCCTCGACGATTCAAGGCACCCGAAGTACGGCGGCCCTCCGTCCATCAGCAGGCTCGACGGCTTTCGGGCGACTTCAGCGACGCCTGCGGCGACGGCTCGCACGGATCGTACTGGGGTCGATGATCCCGGCATCACCGGACCTCTTTCAGCCTGTGCCGGAAGGATGAAATGGCCTGATGGGCGAGGGTGTGACAGAGCAGGGCCCCTGGTCGTTCGCGTGGTGATCCCACTCATCACACCGGCGACCGAAGGGGCCCTGAAGGTTTCCGCATCCTTCCACGCTCGACGTACCGTACGAGCTCGTCGAGCATGTCTCCCGGCTCATCCACGCCCGAAGGCACGAACTGAACTCGTCCTGGCCCACCTCCGGAAGAACGAGGCGTTCGCCCAGCTCGCGGCGGGATTCGGCATCCCGACCGCGACGGCCTGGCGCTACGTCGACGAGACCCCGGACGTCCTCGCAGCCTGGACGCCGGACCTGCACGAGGCCCTGACCGGGCTGGGCGAGGGCGACTTCGTCATCCTCGACGGCACCCTGATCCCCACCGTCCGCACCCCCTGCCACCGCCACCACGAACAGCCCGATCACCACCAGCAGTTCAACCGGGACCATGCCCGGCTGAGAGCCCCGGGCGAACGCGCCTTCGCCGTGCCGAAGTCCTGGCGACCGCTCCGGCGAGCCAGATGCTCCACCCGCCGCGTCGGCACCGCCGTCCAAGCCGTCCACACACTGCTGACCTGCAGCCATTCAGGATGAAAACGGCTCAGTGGCCTTCATCGTGTTCTGCTTCTTCGTGCCGGAGACGAACGCGCGTCGTTCACCGCGACCGGCTGCGGGCCGGCGGACCTGGATCTCGGTGGCGTCCAGCCTCAGCTCGATGCCCTCAACCTGGGTAGGGGCGAAGACGCCCGCCGGGGTCCGCAGCCGCAGCCGGGCCGGTCGGGGCCGCGCATCCGCGTTCGGCCAGGAGCCCGCGTATCTCCCCGATCGCGCGGCTGACGGTGGAGCGGTCGGCACCGGCCAACAGGGCGAGGACGGGGTGCGAGAGATCGTGCCGCAGGTGGATCAGCGTGACGATCAGCCGGTCGACCGACACCAGCCGGCGCCCGGCACCGGCCTCACGTTTCCTGGCCCGGCCGCGTGCCTCGTGACGACCTCCTTCGATCGCAGCCTGCCACGGACAGGCCAACTCCTCGAGCAGGCAAGCCAGATGCCGCCGGGAGATCCTTGTGAACAGCTGATTCGCGAGGATGTGCCGGTCGACCATGATCGCCACGGGCTGGATCATCCCCTCCTCGCGCGATCACCCTTCAACCGCTGTCATGCACCAGCTCGCAAGGCGTCGGTGGGCGGCGCGCAGGGTTCGGGCGGCGGGTTCCGGGGGGGGGGTTCGATGCCGCTGCGGGGGCGGCCGGGCGACAGTGATCCACCGGTGGCGTGGGTCACTGCCCTGGAGATGGTGGCGATGGCGTCGCGTCGGTGGATCCAGCGGCACAGGATTTCGGCGGGCTCAGTGTCGAGGGGGACGGGGCCGCCGTCGAGCAGGACATGGGCGCGGCCTTTGAGGATCAGGTCGTTGGCGGTCAGGGCTGACGGGGCGGCCGGTGGCGGCGACAAGGGCTGCGACGGCGGTGGTGGGGATCTGGGCGGCGGTGTCGACGGACGGTGGCCGGCGGGCGGCGGCTTCGTGGAGGAGGCCTGCTTGGTCGAGGGTGAGGCGTTCGACAGGGGCGCTGGATGGGAGGCGGAGGCGGTCCGCGAAGCAGTTCACTTGACGCTTCAAGTCGAACATGCTCTACTTTCACTTGAAGCGTCAAGTCATCAAGAAAGGTCCGACACCGTGAATGTCACCCTCTGGATCATCTCAAGCCTTCTGGCCGCCGCATTTTTCCTCGCCGGTCTGATGAAGGTCGTCCAGCCGAAGCAGAAGCTGGCCGCGTCCGGCATGGGCTGGACCGGTGACTTCTCCGCGGGGGCGGTGAAGGCCATCGGCGCGGTGGAGGTACTCGGCGCGCTCGGCCTGATCCTGCCCGCGGCTCTGGACATCGCGCCGGTACTGGTGCCGCTGGCGGCCACGGGGCTGGCGATCACGATGGCCGGCGCGGCGGTCGTTCACGTCCGCCGCAAGGAGAACCAGATGATCGGCGCGAACGCCGTCCTGCTGATCCTGGCCGCCGTCGTGGCATGGGGCCGCTTCGGTCCCTACGCCTTCTGATCTCGCTCGAATCATTTCGAACTCCCCTCGTTCCGCGAGAGATCGTCATGCGAGCCTTCAACGTTCCCGAGTCGGGTGACCTGCCCGTCGTCACCGACCTGCCCGTCCCGTAGGTCGCCGAGGGCACGGTCCTGGTCCGGGTGAAGAACGCGGCACTGACCCCCTTCGACAAGGCTCAGGTCTCGAGGGTGATGACCGAGATGCCTCCTCACTCCTACCCGTTGATGGTGGGCCAGGACAGCCCCGACGCTCTCCCGCTCGGCGCTCTGCGCAAAAACGTCAAGGTCGCCGGCCCGCTCAACGCCGCCGACGAGCAGACCCTCACCGCTGCCGGACTGTCCGACGTCGACATCATGGGTGCTCCCGTCCACGAGGCCGTCGAGCCGCTGGCCGCCCGCTGACTGCCGCGGGCACGCTCAAGACCGACATCGCCGAGACGCTCTCCCCGGAACAAGCCGCCGACGCTCTCGCAGCCCTGACCGCAGGCGACACCCGCGGCAAGGTCCTCATACGCGTCGCCGACTGACCCCGCCCGCAGTGGACCACCCCTCCATCCGCGCCCTTCGCTCCCCAATGGAGCAAAGGACGGCAGTGATCCCCGAAAGAACTCAGAAAAAGGAATCCTCATGATCGTCGTCACCGGTGCCACCGGACAGCTCGGCCGTCTCGTCATCGAAGACCTCCTCACCCGCGTCCCCGCCGATCAGATCGTCGCGGCCGTGCGCACCCCGGAGAAGGCATCCGACCTCGCCGAGCGCGGCATCCAGGTCCGCGAGGCCGACTACGACCGCCCCCAGACCCTCACGAGCGCCTTCGACGGCGCCGAGAAGGTGCTGCTGATCTCGGGCAGCGAGGTCGGCCGCCGTGTCCCCCAGCACCAGGCCGTCATCGACGCCGCCCGGCAGGCCGGCGTCGCGCTGCTGGTGTACACCAGCGTTTTGCACGCCGACACCTCCACCCTGCCCGTAGCCCCCGAGCACCGGGCCACCGAGGAAGCGATCAAAGCCAGTGGCCTGACCTACAGCCTGCTGCGCAACGGCTGGTACAACGAGAACCAGATCCCCACCGCCCAGCAGGGCGCGGCCGTCGGCACCATCATCGGCAGCGCCCGTGACGGCCGTGTCGCTGCGGCTTCTCGCGCCGACTACGCCGCCGCGGCGGCCGCGGTCCTCACCGGCGACGGACACGCCGACACCGTCTACGAGCTGTCCGGCGACACCGCCTTCACCATGGCCGACCTGGCCGCCGACACCGCCGCCGTCACGGGCACTCCGGTCGTCTACCAGGACCTGCCTGCCGACGTCCACGCGAAGGCCCTCACCGAGGCGGGCGTGCCCGAGGAGTTCGTGCAGATGCTCGTCGCGATCGACGCAGGCACCGCCGACGGGCAGCTCGCCGACACCACCGGTGGACTGTCCCGGCTCATCGGCCGGCCCACCACCCCCCTGCGCGCGACCCTCGCGGCCGCACTCGGCAACTGAGACCCGGTCCACAGCCACCCTGTCGTCCCTTGGGGAAACGCCCTGGCGCCGGGCCGACGGCGCCAGGGCGCAGGTCAAGCGCGCCCGGAGCAACTCCGCCCTCGCCCGTCCCTCGTCCAAGGAGTCCGTCCATGCCCACGCCCCCTCCCCCACCAGCGAGGCCCCCTCGAAGTCCCTACCGCAGACACCCGGGCGGGTTGCGGTCGCGGGGTGGCTGGCCGCGGGCGTCGCGACCGCGAGCATCGCCGACGCGGTCATCGCCCTGCTCGCCCGCGCCGCTGGAGCCTCGGACACTGAGCTTGAACCGTCAAGTTACCGTGAAAGCATGAACACCGATGAGCCCCGCTGGCTGGACAGCGAAGAGCAGGAGACCTGGCTCGCCACGATCAGCATGCTGGTCAGCCTTCCCGCGGCCCTGGACGCACAGCTGCAGCGCGACGCGGGCATCTCCCATTTCGAGTACCAGGTCCTCGCCGGACTCTCCATGTCCCCCGGCCGCACCCTGCGGATGAGCGACCTGGCCGAGTTCGCCGAAGCCTCCCTCTCCCGCCTGTCCCACACCGCCAAACGCCTGGAGAGCAAGGGCTGGCTCACCCGCACCCCCGACCCCGAAGACGGCCGCTTCACCCTGGCCGTCCTCACCGACGCCGGCTGGGACAAGGTCACCACCACCGCTCCCGGCCACGTCGCCGAAGTGCGCCGCCTGGTCATCGACCCCCTGACCAAGGCGCAGGCCCGGCAGCTGCGCGAAATCAGCCGCCGCATCGTCGACTCCATCCACCCCGACCGCACCTGCCCCCCCATGCTCAAGCCCTGACCGGCAGCGCACCGGCCTCCAGCGTCCACCCCGCACCCACCCCACACACCGCCGCCTCCGGAGGCCACCGTGCCCGACCTGCCGAACCCCGCGACACCCGCCGGCGCCTACGACGCCTTCCTCCCCGACGCGCTCACCCGAGCCGTCGCGCACCGCCCCTGGACCCCCGCCGACGGGCCCCTGCCCGCGATCTACCTCAGCCACGGCGCCCCGCCCCTCTTCGACGACGGCCCCTGGCTGCGCGCACTCTCCGACTGGGCCCTCTCCCTGCCCAAGCCCAAGGCCATCGTGATCGTCTCCGCGCACTGGGAGGACGCTCCGCTCATGCTGTCCGCCCCCGCAGCCCACACCCCCCTGGTCTACGACTTCGGCGGTTTCCACCGCCGCTATTACCAGATGCGCTACGACACTCCGGACGCGACTGGCCTCACCGCCCGCATCGCCGCGATGATGCCCGACACCGAATCCCTCTACCAGCACCCCACCCGCGGCCTGGACCACGGCGCCTGGATCCCGCTCATGGCCATGTACCCCCTCGCCGACATCCCCGTCCTGCAGATGTCCATGCCCACCCAGGATCCGCAGCGCCTCCTCGCACTCGGCCGCCGACTGGCCCCCCTGCGCGACGAGGGCATCCTCATCATCGGCTCCGGTTTCATGGTCCACGGCCTGCCCCACATCACCCGCGACATGATGACCCGCAACACCGTGCCCTCCTGGTCCTCCGACTTCGACGCCTGGGCCGCCGACGCCCTCGCCCGCGGCGACGTCGACACCCTCGCCTCCTACGCCGCCCACGCCCCCGGCATGCCCTACGCCCACCCCACCCCCGAGCACTACCTCCCCATCTTCATCACCCTCGGCACCGCGCAAGACCCCGAACAGCCCGCGCGAACCGTCATCGACGGTTATATGGTCGGGCTCTCAAAACGCTCTTTCCAACTGCGCTGACCCACACCGCGCCCTTGGACCTCAAGAAGCAGCCCGGCGAGGACTGCCTCGCCGGGCAGGGCCGTCGAAGCTGCGCCGCGTCCTGCTGGCCGTCCGGCCCCGTCCCGGTCATCACCGCCCGGCCCAGAAGGTGTCCCATTCGTCCTCGTCGGCTCTCGGCCTGCCTCTTGGTGAGCGGTGGCATCAATGCACCGTGTCGTCCAGAGCACGATGGCGTCACTCGAGGCCTGCGTCCAGGACTTGTGCGGCTGGGCGTCCGGGCTGCCGCAGGTCCCCGCAAAGGGCCGGTTCCGTTCACGTTTCGGCGGCCGACCAGCCGGCCCTGTCAACGTCGTGAGCGTCGGCCGAACGAAGGTCGCCATCGCTCACCGCGCGACCGGGCCCCGTTGGAGCATGTCCCGCAGTTGCCGCCTGTTTGCTAGGCCACACTTTGCGAAAGTGTTCCCCAGGTGGTATTCAACGGTCTTGACGCTGAGGTACAGCTCTGAAGCAATCTCGCGATTCGTCCATCCCATGCCGACGAGTCGTGCGATGTCCCGTTCTCGTTCCGTCAGTGCGTTCCAGATGTCGGGAGTCTTCACGGGTTCTGGGACGCCGTACAGACCGCCCAGAAGCGGAGTGCGGGCGTTCTGACAACGAGTCGCCCAATCATTAGCCTGTGCCGCTGCGGATGCTGCTCTGTTGAACTGGCCTGCTCGGGTCCATGCTGCTGAAGCAGCTGTAGCAGCCTCCGCAGCCGGCAGACGGCACCCAAGCGAATCCAGTATCTGCCCGGCCTTCTGAAGATCCTCTGCACTATCAGTGGCAAGAGCATGCGCCAGACGCGCTCGGGCGGGGATCATATCCCCGTCGCACTGCTCGGCGATCTCCGCGAGCCGAAGATCCACTTCCTTCGCTCCCCCCAATCGAGCGATTTCGGTAAGCAGCCAAGATTCACTGGTGAGTCGGCCGTCCTTACGGGCCTCCTCGGCCCCCTGCTCAAGCACATCACGTGCGGTTCTTATCTGCCCGTCGGCCACAAGAAGCCACGCCTCGCCCATACGGTCTTCACCGTTGAGCGGTGTAAGTTTCTCGCACTCGGCCATGGCGGATCTGGCACTGCTCAGGTCTCCAAGCAGCGCGGCGCAGGCTGCCAGACCACCCAATGCCACCGGAAGTGTCCGGCTGAGGGTCGCGGTACGAGCCAAGGACGCCGCCTCGGCCCACCAGCCCCGTGCTGTCGCGGGACGGCCGGCGATAAAAAGAGCACGTGCCAGAAAAGCAGCGGCCCAGAAACGCACATGTATGTCGGTGGTCGTCAGATTGTTGTAAGTGTGCTCACCGATCGAGATGGCATCGTCGAGACGGCCGGTCTCTGTAAGAGCCAGGACCAAAGAGCATCGCTGCATCAGCGGGTCGAAGGACGGGGACCCCCCGTCGATCCGACGGTGAAAAGCGTACGCCTCCTCGGCCAGGGCAACTGCCTCACGTGTGTGGCCTGTTACAGCCAACGCCACGGGCTTGACGAGCACCCCGCGAATCCAGGTCATGAGATCGCGGCGATCATCCGGCTGAGCAGGCAGGTCTTCCAAAAGCCGCAAGCCGTGATCAAGCTCTCCTACAGAAATACGGAGATATCCCTCGTTGACGCGGAGCGCGCGAAGAGCACGGGTATCCGACACGCGCTTGAACGCCTCCTCGTTGAGTTTCAACACCTCGGCAGGCGGGGCGCCGGTCCATAGGGAAAGCGCGGTCTTGGCCAGGGTGATCCGCAACGCATCCTCGTTGTTCACGGCCAGCGCGTCCGCCTGTACGAGCGAGAGAGCGACCTCTCCTGTACGCCCCGTCCGCCAGTAAGCATCGGCGAGAGCGAGCCGGGTGGCCACTGTGTGGTGCGAGGCCGGCAGGGCTTCCAGAAGGTGGATCACCTCGGGGTAGTCATGGGCGTGAGACGCAGCGTTTGCTGCGCGTGCCAATAGATCGGGGTCGGCTGTGCCAGTCGCCGCCAGCCGCCAGCCTGCGAGGTGAAGGTGATCATTGCGACGACGGGCCCCGCGCGCCTCGAGCCGCTCACTCTGCGTCGTGAGGATGAGGCGTCGGCGGGTTGGGGTGAGGCCGGCTCGAATGACCTTGCCGTAGAGCGGGTGCGCCAGGGACACCGTGGTCCGTCGCCTGTCCAGGACGGTTCGTATGAGCGCCTGCGCCTCCAGAACCGCCAGATCCTCCACGGATGAGACGGCCTGTGCGTCGGCCAGGGAGACGGGTTCGCACAGAGCCAGCAGCTCCAGTACGGGGAGGAAAGTCCGAGGGATGTCCGCCAGTCGGTTCGCGATGAGTTCGGTGAGCCGCGGGCTGCTGGGAAATCCGCCCGCATCCAGTTTCCAGATCTCGCCGTCACAGGAAAGGCTGCCATTTCCCAGGGCGCTGGTAACCAGCTCTCGGAGGTAGAGGACATTTCCCTCCGACAGCCGATGAAGGGTGCGCAAGGTCAGTCTGTCCACCGGTTTCCCGAGAGCGGACCGCAGTATCGCGTCCATCCCGCCCAGGTCGAACTCTGCCAGATCGATCCGATATATTGAATTGTTGCGCAGCAGGGTTCGTGCCGCGTCTCCCATGGTCGCACCGCTACGGACGGTGGCGATCAATCGGACGACACCAGAATCGGTCAACTGCTGGAGCAGTATGAGAGAATTCCAATCCAGTAGATGGAGGTTCTCGATCATCAACGCCCAACGATCGCTTCCATCCGGCCCCGCGAGAGCGCGGGACATCGCGACGTACACCTTCACGGGGTCGGACAAGTCCGCATGCTCGGGGAGCAGGTGAGCAATGGCACGGAAAGGGATCTCGGCTGCAGACGCGGAGGCCAGGACTTTCCCGCCCTTCCATCCGGATCCGGTGACTCGATTCAAACAGATTCCAGCCAGGCTTGATTTACCGACGCCCGGGGGCCCCACGATCACTACGCCCTTACATGAGAGTTCTTCCCAAGCTGCGGAAAAAGCCTCCAACGCGTTGTCGCGTCCTACGAAAGGCCACGACAAACCAGCCTTGTCCTGTGAGTCCATGAGTCCTCCGCGGCGGGGTGCGCCCAGGGAACTATTCTCCTACATCCAGTCGATCAGCGCAGACCGCTCACTTGACGTCGACTACAGTGCCCGGTCGTTCCTGCCGGTCACGGTTCACCACGCCAGGTGTCCGGCCGACGGCCCCGTGGAATTGGTGGAGCGGGAGGAGCACCACAGCGGCCCAGGGGGCGAGGGCGCCCGCGCCCACCAGAGGCTCCGGCGCGGGCTGCTTCTCCCCTGCCCACCACAGGGCCGCAGCCACGACCCCGAGCGTGCCGTGCGACAGGATCCACGTACCGCGGACGTGAGCGCGATGTGGACGAGGGCCAGGACCAGTGCGGTGCAGCCCGCGGTTTCCAGGCCCCCGGGCGCGGTGTGTGCCGGGGGACGCGCGGGCCGTCGATGAACTTCCCGACGCGGTGTACACCCAGGGGTTGACGACGCATCCGTGGAGTCCTTTGACCCGCCGCATCATGGCCGGTGCGGGCTTGCCCGCGCCGGGGCAGCCCCGGTGCCCGTGACCGAGGACGCGACCGACTTCGTGGTTGATGATCAGCGCGTGGTAGTCGTACGGGCGGCCCCGGCCCTGGTCGCTGAGTTCGATCCAGCGGCACGTTGACAATCAGGTTCGGCGCGTTCGCGCAGTTCAGCTCGCCCCCCGGTGCCGAGTCTCCAGGAGCCGCACAGCCTGTCAGCGGTACCGGGCCGAGACGATCTGAGCGACCATGCCGTAGCGGGCGCGGCAACATGCTGGAAGGAGGCGACGCCCTGCCCCGTCCAGCTCCCGCTGTCGCGGAAGATGCCGTCGGTCTCGGCGGCCACGGCGGGGGCGAGTCCCGTACCGTCCTCGATCTCCACCCCGTACTGGATGAGCTTGCCGGAATGTCCGGCGCGGCCGCTCGCGGAAGCCGCACAGGTGAACGTGCCCGGCCCGTTCTCCAGGTACGTTTTCCCCTCCGCGGAGGTGAAACCGGCTGAGGGCGCGCCTCCCCCGTCGGTTCGGTATCGGTACGGGATGACAGGGGCCCGGTCGAGGGTGACGGAGGTTCGGCGGAGGGGGCGGGGATCGGGCGGAGGGCGGCGGCGGTGCTTGGGGGCCCCGGCGCCCGCGGCTTCCACGGCCGGCTCGGAGTCGTACGAGGGAAGCAGATCGCCCCGGCGCCGTGGTGGTGGACATATGAGGGTGCTGGTCGTCGAGGACGAGGGGATGCTCGCGAAGGCGGTCGCGGAAGGACCGCGGGACCACGGTATCGCGGTGAACATGGTCTACGACGGCGAGGCAGCCGTGGAACGGCTCGTCGTCCGTGCCTACGACATCATGGTGCTGGACCGTGACCTTCCCCGGCTCCGCGGAGAGGAGGTCTGCCACCGCACCATCGCATCCGACGACGACACCAGGATCCTGATGCCGGCGGTCTCCACGGCGGTCAGGGAACGAGTGGGGGGCCTCAGCCTCGGCGCCGACGACTACCTGGTCAAGCCCTTCGCCTTCGCCGAACTGGTGGCCCGCGCTCAGGTACTCGGCCGCCGCTCGCGCCCCGCCTTACCTCCGGTCCTCGAACGGGCGGGCATCCGGCTCGATCCCCATCTGCGCCAGACATTTCACGGCGGCAGGTGCATGCCCTCAGGGGAGGTGGAACGTCTCGCCGACTCCTTCGACAGCATGCTGGACCGGCTGGACCGGGCGTTCGCGGGACAGGACCGGTTCATCGCCAGCGCGGCGCACGATCTCAAGCTCCCCTCGCCGTCGAACGCACCCTGGTGGAGGTCGCGAACGCCCGGCCCACGGCGTCGGCCGATGTGAAACGGCTCGGCGGGAACCTGTTGGCCGTCAAAGAACGCCACGAACGTCTCACCGACGCACTCCTGACCCTCGCCCGCGCGGAGACCACGTTGTCGGACCGCCTGCCCGTCGGCCTCACCGAGGTGGCCGTCTCCGTACTCGACCGCCTCCGGGAACACATCCGGAGCAGAAACCCGCGGGTGCGCCTCGATCCCTCGAGCGCTCCCGCCACCGGCGACCCGCTGTTGCTGGAGCAGATGGTCCACACCCTCGCCGACAACGCGGTGAAGTACGACGAGGACGCCGGCCCACTTGAGGTGCGGGCCGACTCGACGGACGTGGGCGCGTTCGTGTCCGTCGGAAACGATGGCACCGCGATCGGACCCCATGTGATCCCCGTCCTTCTCGAACCCTTCCGGCGGCTGACCGACCGCGTCGGTTCCCCTTGCGGCAGCCGTCTCGACCTGTCGATCGTGCGCGGCCGTGGCCCAGCCGCATCAGGGCGACGCCTCAACCGCCCACGCGCGGACGGGAGCCTGCTCGTGACGGTCCCACTGACCCGCCCGGCCGCGGTGCGGCAGTTCCCACCCCACTGAGCGGTCCTGCAGAACGCGTTCTGCAGGACTGCGGTTACCTGAGGGTTCTCTTCGCCTGGTCGATGGCCAGGTAGTCGACTGATCCATCCCACGTCGTGAAGTAGACGCCGAGAACGCCGGTCTCTGCCAACAGCCGCTGGCACCGCGTGCAAGGGCGCGCCATGACGGGCTCGTTGGCGACGTTGACCCGAGCCACGTACAGGACCGTTCCCCGGGGACGGCGCACCCGACGAACCGCTGCCTCCTCGGCGTGGAAGGTGGCGTGCCGGAAGTCCACGAGCGGAGAGTTACGTCGGCTGTTCGATCTTGCCGCGAGGACGCGCGGCCCAGAGGCGACCACGGCTCCGACGCGATAACGACACGAGGATGAGGCAGCGGTCTTCAAAGCAAGGTCGATGAGCGAGCCCACGCTGCCCTCTCCATTAGACGTGTTCCCCGCAACGCACGTGGGCACGGTCCGCCTGCTGCGGTCTCCGACGGCGTCGAAGCGGTACGGGTGAGGATTCCTTGGAGACCGCCAAGGTTCAACCTCCTTCTTCCGTCATCGTCCCTCTGCCCTTCGCTGACCTGCCACGTTGTGGTGGAGGTGCACGCAGACTGCCCATCAGGGCAGTGACTGCCAACCGCCGAGGCATTGACCGGCCCCGTCGTTTCGCTCGCCAGTACCGCAACGGTCCTTGTTGCTCCCCTGGAGCGGAAGAACGGCTGGACGCCGGCGGAGGAGGCCGAGCACGCGGGCCCTGACCGGATCCACCGGTTGTCGCGCCGGATCGACTGGGACGCGGACGAGGTCCTGGAGGACGTGCGTCAGTACGTGGTCGAGCACTTGGGATGATCCGGAGGCAGCGCTGATCATCGACGACGCTGCCCACGTCCTCGACCGGTGACCGGGGACGGTGCCGGCGGGCCCGCACCGACGACGCGGTCGGCTTCGAGACCAGGGTCGCCATCGCCCGGGCGATGGTCCGTCGGGCGATCGCGGAGAAGATCCCGTCCGCCTGGGTGACCGCGGACGCCGGATACGGCTGCTCGAAAACTGGCGGACCGAGCTGGAACAGGCCGATGCCCTCCATGTCGCAGGTGTCGGCAGGGACTTCGTTCCCTCCGGGACGAACCGCCCGACTGCCCTTCTGGGCGCGATCGAATTGCTCTGACCTTCCCGGGATACGGGGATCACGGCCGCAATCACGCCAGCTTTCCCTTTGGCGGAGACCAAGATCCTTCGCCCGTTGGTGTGACTGGTCCTGGTCTTCTGGGCAGCCCCTTCGTCCCTCGTGATCGTCGTTCACAGCGCCTAAGTTCTCGCAAACGAAATACCCCTTTCAGTCGATCTGGGATGATCTTCGGCTGTCGGGGCGCCACATGTCACCTCAAGGGGACTGCCGTATGCCTCAGCGAAACAAGCATCGTCGGCCGAAGAATTCGCGGCGCCGACTGACACGCGTTGCGATCGCGACGGGTGCCTCTGTCGCCCTCCCCGCCCTGGCCGCCGTCCCGGCTTCCGCCGCGTCGGCATCAGCCTGGGACAAGATCGCTGAATGCGAATCCAGCGGCCGCTGGGACCTTCCCTACGGGGATGCGGACTCGACGGGCGGACTGCAGATCCAGAAGCGAACCTGGGACGACTTCAACGGTCCCGAACTCACGGGCGCGGCCTACCCGTACCAGGCCACGAAGGCACAGCAGATTCAAGTGGCCGAGCTCATACTCGCCCAGCAGGGCCCACAGGCTTGGAGCTGCAATGCGATGACGGGGTATCCGCTGTCCGCGCAGGGCGCAGGAGCCGTGCCCGAGCCAGCGCCGGCCTCCGTCACCACGACCGCTCCGGAGACCCCGCCGAGCCCGGAGCGGACCCAGGCCCCGCCTACGACCGGGCCTGGATCAACCACATACAGGGTCATGGCCGGCGACACGCTGTACGAGATCGCCAAAGCGCGGACGGGTGATGCGTCGAGCGACAACTGGCGGTCGTTGTACGACGCTAACCGCCGGGTCATCGGAGAAGACCCCAACGTCATCGAGCCGGGCCAGACGCTGCGCATCCCGGAGCCCCGCCCGGTCTCTGAACCCAAGAGCACCCCAACGGTGTCGAATGCCTCTCCCACCGCATCCGAAGCGGTTGCCTACCAGCTGCCGGTGAAGGGGTGGATCAGCCAGCCCTTCGGAAACTCGTCGGCCGGATACACCCTCGGCTACCACACCGGAACCGACTTCGCGGCCCCGGCCGGGACGCCTGTCGCGGCGGTCACCGCAGGCACTGTCATCGAGAGCGACCCCTCGTCCGCATACGGAATCAACGTTCAGATCCGACACGACGACGGAACGTACACGCTCTACGCTCACCTCTCGGGGAAGACCGTCAGTGCGGGAGAGCGCGTGGCAGCCGGTGATCTCATCGGTTACGTCGGTTCGACGGGTACCAGTAGTGGCCCGCATCTCCATCTGGAGGGACGCACCGCCCCCACTTTCGCGGACGGCAACTTCTTCGACGTGGTGCCGTGGCTTCGTAGCCACGGGGTCCAGATCTGACGGTGACCCACGTTGTCGGCGAAGCGCTCGGGAATCCGGTGCGCAAGCACCGACCCGAGCTAGCCGATGATGCGGTCCGCTGCCGGTCGGGACAGCCCGAGCGGCCGGGCGGACCGACGCGCGGTCGAATCGTGCGCCAGTGAGAAGCGTCGATCTACCACCCTCGCCGCTTCCGAGCTCCCGAGGGCGGCTCGGCACCGGAGCACGCAGGCATGTCCTCACCGCCGGCTGCGCCGCACGTACACCACCTACCGCAGGACCGACGCGGAAGCACGTTTCGACTTTTCTGTGCACTTCCCATGAGTGACTCGTCGAGCTGACTCCTGGTCTTTCTCGTGCCGCTTATTCTCTCTTGATGAGAAATGGAGTGGTGTCCTTTCGGTGCCCGACTTGCTTCCCTTTTGGGTGCGACGGAGTTCGGATCGCTGACCTATGCTGACGGTGACTGTCCTTCACGCGACCTCAGGGCACTCCTATGGCCGGCGTGTTGCAGCTCCAGTATTCCGCCGCCCGGTCGAGGCGCTTTAGCCAGTGGAGAAGTGATGTAAGTACCCCCAGCAAGACGTACGCGGCACGGTGAAATGGCTCAACGCCGAGAAGCGATTCGGCTCCCTCCCAGCTCCAGACCGAGCCGGCTGACGGAGCCCCCGTGCCCCCCTAGGTCCGGAGGAATTCGGCCTTGGCCGGAGTCGGAG
This sequence comes from Streptomyces sp. NPDC107498, assembly GCF_055582805.1. NCBI lineage: Bacteria > Bacillati > Actinomycetota > Actinomycetes > Kitasatosporales > Streptomycetaceae > Streptomyces > Streptomyces sp. NPDC107498. The sequence continues at coordinate 64,726 of NZ_JBVJPE010000029.1, forward strand.
GGACCTGCCTGGAAGGGCAGTGCATCTGACCCGTCCGCAGGCCCGACCAGCGCATCGCTCACGCCTCGGTCTTCATGACAATGGTGACGCAACGTGGGCGGCCGAGGAGCAACATGGAACCACGAACCAACTGGCGACAGCGCTCCCTGTGCGGAAGCTTTCCGGACCTCTTCTTTCCCATAGGTACGGGCAGGCAGACGCATCGGCAGATCAGCGAGGCCAAGGCTATCTGCCAAAGGTGTCCGGTTGTGGAGCATTGTCGCGCCTGGGTGTTGAGTGCCGGACCCCAGCACGGGGTGTGGGGCGGCCTCACTCACGCGGAACAGAACCGGATCCGGCGCGAGCGACGAGCACGGTCTTCAGCTGCCTGATTTCTTTCATGCGCCAAGGAGAAGAGGCTGGGTAGCCCGGGACGGGCCATCTCTGGATCTCTCGTTAAGGAGCCTGGTCTTGCGCACGCAATTCGGCTATGAGTACGATTACATCGAATCGATCATCATACGTCTCTTTGTGGGTTCTGGGCTTCAAGAAGGATGCGAGTTCCCCGAACTCTCCGTGATCGTGGCGTCGGCTGCCGATGCGGAAACAGCCTGGGCTGTGCACCAGATCGCCATGCTTCCCGCCTCGATCCGCTCGCGGATCGAGGCGATGCTGTCAGAACGGGATTCTGTCATGCGCATCGTCAAGTTCACCGCCACTACGCTGGTTTCGAGTCATCGGCCGCACCCCAGTTGATCCGCGGCGGGCAAACGGTGCGGCGATCAACCCGCGCCGGGACAGGCACACCAGCGGCAGCAGCGGTGAGCTTCTTCAGAGTGGTCACCGATCGGGTGACGGCTGTCTGTGGATAGCAGGCGAGGCCTTCGGGCGGTGGTTCGAGATGTCTGACGTCTCAACCGCCGCGACCGGAGGCCTCATTGGTTCCCTATCCTGCCGCCCTCGACCTGCCGCACGCGCTCGTGGAGTGGGTCACGATGCCGATCGTCACCCGTGGGGGTGACCGCCGGTGCAAGCTGCCCCCCTCGCAACGCGCCATCATCACCCTGGTCTATCTGCGCGAGCACACGACCTACGCGTAGCTCGCCGCAGGCTTCCGGATCAGCGAGGGCAACCGCCGCCCGCACCCACCACATTGTCACCGTCCGTGAAAGGTTGCGGATCCCCGTGCTCGCCGACAAGGCCTATGCCGGGGCCGGCGGAACGTTCCAGGTGCCGTTCAAACGCCACCCGGGAAGACTCCTCACCACCAGACAGGAAACCGTCAACCGTGCACACGCCCGACTCCCCTTCCCCATCGAGCGCGCCTTCACCCGGCTCAAGGCCTGGCGGATCTTCCGCAAAGCACGGATCAGCCCCAATCAGCTCACGTCAATCACCCAGGCCGTCCTCACCCTCGAGAAGCGACGCTGAAGATCCTCAGTGAGCCTCTTTCATCCTCGGCTTCACCTGATCCTTCAGGTACAGCTGACCTGCGGTGATCTATTGGATCTTCATCCTTGAGACCCCAGGTTGAAAAAGGTTCAGTGAGCCGTTTTCTTCCTGAATGGCCGCAGGTCAGCAGCGTGTGGACGGCTTGAACGATGATGCTGATGCGGCGGGTGGAGCATCTGGCTCGCCGGAGGATCCGCCGGGACTTCAGCTGTGCGAAGGCGCGTTCTCACGGAGCCCTCAGTCTGGCGTGGTCGCGGTTGAACTGCTGGTGGTGGTATGGGGTGCGGACGGTGGCGCCGGCGCCCGGGCAGGCGCGGTCCGCGAGGGTGAGGATCTGCTGGGTGAGGCAGGCCTGGACGATGCCGTGAGTACGGGTAAGAGAACCGCGGCGGAGCGCGGTGCCTGGATCGTCTTCGAGGACGAGGCCGGACAGTCGATGACTCCGCCGCGTGCCAGGACCTGAGGCCGGATCGGACAGACCCCGGTCGTGAGGGTGCGGGGCCGGGCTCCAGGCGAGTGTCGATGGCGGGCATGGCCTGCTTCAAGCCGGGCCGGCAATCCCGGCTCATCTATGCGGTCCGAGAGTAACGGGGCCGCAAGGACGAGCCGAAGGGCTTCGACCGGCGCGGCTTCCGCGGCCTGGTCGTCCGCGCCCGGATCCAGCTCGGGGCCCGATCGTGCTGGTCTGGGACAACGTCCGCCTCCACCTGGCGATCGGCATGAAGGAGTTGATCGAGGCGAACGCCGAGTGGCTGACCGTGTTCCAGCACCACGTGACCACTGGCCACGTCGATGGCGATGCATCCGAACAGGCCACTCGTCGCGATGGCGACCAGTCCCCGTTCGCCGATCCCCCGAAGTACACCAGCTGACTCAGCGGCCGGTCCTCGTGTCCGGTCAACCCGCCGGGGATGCGGGTCTCCCTGAGGCCGGCAGCGACCTGGGCGGGCACCTCGGGTGGGACCTCGACGGGGGGCAAGACGAGCTCGGGCTTCGGCAACTGCGGCAGGGGCTGGCTCACGGGAGGACCCTCTCCCGACGGGCTGCCCGGCAACATCCATGGGCCCCCGAGACGGGCGACTCATGCCGAGCGTCCAGCCCCGACATCACGCGTTCAAGTTCAGTAGCCGTAGGGCTGTCCCTCAGTGGAGTACCCGGTGTGCCAGTCCCAAGCGATGACGATGGTGTTGCAGGCGCCCATCTGTCCGCTGCACAAGCCGTGCTCGGTGCCCCAGTCGGGCAGATCCGTCGGATGCTCGAGTACGCCCCTCGGTATCTCCCGAGTGCTCAGTCCCACCCCTGCTGTCAGCCGAAGCGGCTCTTCCTCGGGAACACCGGCATCCGAGGAGTCATCCGAATACTCACTCGTGTGCTCGGAACCGTCCGAAGAACCGCCGAAGTCGTACGGGCCCCCGGCCGGGTGCGCGGCGGCCTCGTCGCTCTGGTACACCAGAACTCCCCCTCGCTCACAGGAGCCGATTCGGCTCCCTGAGGTGGCGACCAGGTCCTGAGGACCGCGTGCCCTTGACGTTGTTGGATGTGGAGACCTTGAACAGGGTGGCCCCGCGCAGGTCGCCGTACCCCATCGCGTGCATCACGGGACCGCGTCGTGATCGCCCGGGTCACGCCGCGCCACATGCTTGACGTCGCCGACGCCGCCGTCCCCGCCCGAGTGAGGACGAGCAGTGGCGTACCGGGCGATGGGATCCTGTCAGTGGAATGCCGGGCGGAGACGGCGCCGGTCGCCGACCGGTTCACAAACTCTTTCTACGTCCTGCTGTTCACTTCGGAAGTCCTCCCCAGGTGGCCTACCGCGTACACGGGTCGTTCTCGGGGGCGACGGACGCGTCCGATTCGCACCGCTGAGATTCCTCGGCCGAGGGGTCGTCGGACGGGGTGGGCCTCTCGCTCGCGGTGAATACGGTGACAACGCTGCCCTGCAGGACGGTGGAGCCCGCCGCCGGGTCGGTGTCGACGACCACGGCGTCCGGGCCGACCGGTCCCTGCCGTACGACGCTCAGGCCCAGAGCCCGCAGTTCCTCCTGGGCTGCCTCGAACGACGTGCCCGTGAGGCCGGCCGGCATCACCACCGTCCGTTGCTGCGGCCCCTTGGAGACCTCGAGCGTTACCCGGACCCCCTTGGCCTGGTCCGTGAGGCCGTCGGGCCGCTGGCCGACGACCGTGCCCGCGGGCTGGTCGGAGTCGACATCCTGGCGGGCAACATTCGTGAAACCGAGCTCGGCCAGCCGCTGCAGTGCGGCGTCGTAGGTGCGGCCGGTGACGTCCGGCAGCCGCGACATCGCCTGCCTGGCCACAGTGATCGTGACCTCGGAGTCTCGCTCGGCCTGTGTCCCGCCTCTCGGCTCCTGGCTCAGAACCCTGCCCGGCTCCTCGTCCGACGCCTCGGTCCGTACAGCGACCTTGAAGCCCTTGCTCCTCAGCTGCTCCTCGGCACGTTCCTGCGACTGCTCGACAACATCGGGGACCTCCGTCGTGGGGGCTCCTTCGGAGACGTAGACGCCGATCGTCCCGCCGACGTCGATCGTTCTCGTGCCGTCCGCCGCAGGCTCCTGTCGGCAGATCGCGCCCTTTGGCTGGTCACACCGCTCGGTGCCGGACCTCTCCACGGTGACCTCGGAATCGGCCGCGAGCACTTCGGCCTCCTGCAGCGTCCCGCCAACGAACTGAGGTACGACCACCCGCCGAACATCCGGCGCCTCGGTGTCGAAGATCGAGCGGCCGAACAGGACCGCGCCGACGAGGACGAGGGCACCCGCCAGCAGAAACACGAGAGGGGCTCTGGACTTCCTCCGGGGAATGCCGCCAGGGACACGGGCGTAGTAGTCGTCGTCCGGGTCCACCGGCCGCAGCATGGAGGTCTGGCCGGTGCCCCCCGCGCTATGCGGCACCCTCGACGGCTCGTCCACCCTCGAGTAGCCGCCGTCGTCCAGACGCACCGTCGGGAGGACGATTGTCTGCGCCGCCTCCTCCGCGTTTTCCCATGCCGCGTTGTGGCCCTGTTCTGCCGCGACCGGCTGGCCGTCGAGGCAGGCCTCGATGTCCGCGCGCATCTCGTCGGCGGACTGGTAGCGGTAGTCGGGGTCCTTGACCAGCGCCTT
>NZ_JBVJPE010000030.1:0-66632 GCF_055582805.1 Streptomyces sp. NPDC107498
GTCAGCCCGCCGCCTTGTGGATACCGCATGTCCCGGTGATACCGCACAGACGACGAGCCGTCAGCCCCTACGACTCCACGAGTTCAATCTCAGTAACCACTCCATGCAGTTCGCAGTGGGAGCTGCTAGTCAACCCCTACCGCTCTGCTGCGTCTGGGAGCGCTGCCGGCCACTGGGCCATGGGGTCCTCTGCCGAGGCCAGTTCTCCGGGGTGGCGGAAGACGCTGGCCATGTGCTCCATCATGACCTCTTTGAACTGTTCAGTGAGGTAACCGAAGGAGAGTCCCAAGCAGAAGCTGAGCACGTTGGCTGCGTCGACTTTGATGAAACTTTGAGCTGCCGCGATTGCGGCTTCGCCCAGACCCAGCTCGTCGATCTTGGAGCGGATGGCTTGGTGACTGGGGGATCGGATCCGGGAGTAGCAGACCGTCATGTCGAGCAGACCTGCCTTGCCCAGCTCGGCCAGGAGAACCTCGTACAGGCGGGGTCGGATACCGGCCTCGGTCCAGTCCCGGTCAATCGATAGCTCTGTTCCAACAGCCTGACCGCAGCCCCGCGCCATCGAGGTCCAGGACGGCGGAACGATCATTTGCCTGACAGCCTCTGGAGCTCGTCGGCAGCCCCGGTGCCGTGGGCGCCCCAGCCGTGTGCCGAGGTTGCGCAGGCGGACAGGTGAAGAAGCCGGATGCTCAGCAGTCGTATGCCGGTGAGTCGGGGCGTCCGCACGACTGCGGACGCCCCGCCCCTATCCGACGTAGCCTGGTCGTGCTACCTGCGAATCAGAGCTCGCTGCGCGGACGGCGCTTGCGCACGACGTAGAGAGCAGTGGCGCCGACGGCCAGAGCCGCCACAGCGATGCCCGCGAGAACGGGGGTGCTGCTGGACGAGCCTGTCTCGGCCAGGTTGTTGTCCCCCTTCGGTTCACTCGTGTCGGCGCCTTGGCCGCTACCGGCCGGGACAGGCGACTGGGAGGGGTCAGGCGTAGCGCTCGGCTCGGGGCTGCCGTCGTTCCCCGGCTTCTGAGACGCGTCGCCTTCAGGCAGGGCCGCTGCGAAGGCGCTCGCGATCACCTTGTGGCCCTCCGCATTGGCGTGAGGGTCATGCGCCGAGCACTGCCAGGTCAGTTGGCAGATCTTGGCCACGTTCACGGGCACCTCGCCGAAGCCGGGCAGGTTGCCGAGGTCGTCGAAGTCGTCGGAGGAGAAGCCCCCGGCTACGTCCGCCACCGTGAAGCCGGCGGCGGTGTACACCTTGGAGATCGCCGCGTTGCTGGCTTTGATCAAGACGCTGGAGTCCTTGGCGCTCTTGTGCCCCGCATCGCCAAGAAGCCATGACGCCAGGAACGGGTTGTAATAGGTCGCGCCCGCGTACTGCGTGCCTTCCGTACCCGCCTTGTGCAAAGCGCCCGTGATCTGGGCGAGGTTCTTGACGAGGGTCTGAACGGCGCTGTTCACACAGGCCTCGTCGACAGATCCGGTCGCGGACACACAATTGTTGATGTCATTGGCGCCGATGTTGATCGTCACATAGCTGACCTTGCCGTGATGCTTTGCCATGGCCTTCAAGGCGGCGTCCAGTTGGGACTTGGCGTCCGGATAGTTGCACCGGCCTCCGTTGACCAGTGAGTCGGTCGTCTCTCCGGAGCAGCCGAGGCGAATGTGCTCGAGTCCGGGCTCACGCTGCTTGAGCTGCTTGAAGAGCTGGTCGGTATAGGCGACGTCCGTGTTCCCGTCGACGCCCGGCTGGTATCCGGAAGCCAGCGAATCACCGAGTGAGATGTAGTAGGTGGTGTCGTTGCTGCTCTCGGAGCCGGCAGCGGTGGCCATTCCAGGTGTGCTCAGCACGACCGCCACTGCGGCAGCGACCATCCAGGGGCCCATGCGTCGGGACCACACGGTTGCCCGCCCTCCTGCTCGCTCACCACCGGAAGGCGGTCCGAAGACGGCCGTCGTCGACTCGGGGCAGCGTGTGCGGCCAAGGCGCTGAATGATTCGCATCAGATATGTGCACTTTCGGTGAATTGCGAAGTGAGTGCGCCGCCGGTAAGGGGACCGGCAGCGGATGACAAGGGAGCGCTTGACAGGCATGTGCCGCGTCGGCGGCACGCCTGGTACGGCAGAGGTGGCGCAAGGCCATGTCCGACGCCCTCGTGGTCGGCGGCAACTACGCTCCCCGTTCGCGCTGTTTCCTCGAGTCGTCGACTTCCCGGACGATCGTGACATGGCGACTCGCGGTCGAACGGTTCGGAGGAGCAGAGCTTCGGGCAGCGAATCGGCTCCTTCGGGGCACCGCGCCGCCCCGCGCAGGGTCGCGGAATCGGCCGGGGCAGCCCCACCGCCCCGGGCGCTCTTACTGATCTTTCCGTTAGTTCCGTGGGTGTGGCGGAGTCGTTGGTGGGATCCTGATGCGGTGTCTTTCAAGCCTTCGCCTGTTGTTCCTCCCTTGACGCGGCCGCAGTTGGCCGAGGCCTGGCGTGTGCGGGCGACCGAGTTGTTCGACCAAAGACGTTCGGGTGCCGAGATCGCACGGATGCTGGGAGTCAGCGAGGAGAGCGTGCGGCAGTCGAAACGGGTCTGGGAGGAAGGCGGCACCGATGCCTTGCGCCGGCGCCCGGCCACTGGTCGTCCGCCCAAGCCGGATGATGCCCAGGTCGAGCGGGTGTGGGCCCGTACCGAGATGCAGGCCCTGGGCGTTGACTCGGTCACCATCGACAAGGTCCGCGCGATCGGCCGCGCCGCCGACGGGCTACTTTCGTCCACGTCGTCGCTGTGCGGACGCTGCGGCCACGGCAGGGCCGCTATCCTCCCCGACGGCCAGGTGGCGCCCTGCGAGATGGGCCGCTTCCTGGCCACGGGCAACGTCAGGGAGACGCCACTTGCGGCAGTCCTGGCCAGCCCCGAGTGGACACAGGCACGCGCGAGCATCCCGGCTCGGGGCCCGGTGGACCCGTGCGGGCCGGATTGCGGGCCCTCGGACGACAGCTCGTCCGGGGGCGGCTCCTGCTCCCCGATGGGCTGAGGACGACCGAGAAGGACGGAGAGGAGCGGACGTGGACTGGCAGAGACACGCGAGACGACTGGCCGACGAGGTCGACCGGCCGGGTTCCCGCTGGGGGGCCGCCGTTGCCGACACCCCCCGGCACGTGCTCGTGCCCCGGTGGTACGAGAGGGACCAGACGGCCGGCGGCCGGGTGGTCCGCGACGGGGCGGCCGACCCCGACACGTGGCTCACCGCCGCGCACAGCGACAAGACGTTGGTGACGCGGGTCGGGGCCCTGCACGCCGACGACGCCGAACCCGGAACCGTCGTCACCTCCGGGATGTCGACGTCGTCCTCGACGGAGCCAGGCCTGGTCGTCGGGATGTACCGGCACGCGGAACTCGACGACGGGTGCCGCACGCTGGTGACGACCGGCACCGGCTACGGCACCGCCCTGGCCTGCCACCGCCTCGGCTCCGACCCGGTGACGAGCGTCGACTACGCCGACAAGGCCCCGGACGGCGGCGCTGTGGGCCGGACCGCCTACGAGCCGGCCTCTTTCATGGGCGCCCGCCAGGGCCACGACTACGAGGAGACGGTCCCGGACTCCGTCTGGGAAGAGGCGAAGAACAGCGACGGCAAAGCGAGCGTCAGCCGTCACTTCCTGGTGTTCGTACCAGAGACGTGGAGCATCCGCTCCATGCTCCAGCTCCATACCCCCGGCATCGAGCACCGCCACCGGTGGCACCCGGACCGGAGCCACACCGTCTGGATGACCCACCCCGACGGCTCATGAGCCCGCGCCCACGCCACCGCCGTCACCCCGGCCGGAAAGAAGGCGTTCGACAAACGCCTGCCCAACACCGAACCCAGGCTCCGCGAACTGTTCGCCAGGCCGAAGGCCAGGCACGGGACGGTGCTGGTCGTGGTCGACCAGCCGGCCTCCATCGGCGCCCTGCCGCTGGCGGTCGCCAGGGCCATGGGCTGCCCGGTCGCCTACCTGCCCGGCCTGACGATGCGGCGGATCGCCGACCTCCACCCCGGTGAGGCCAAGACCGACGCGAGAGACGCGTTCATCATCGCCGACGCGGCCCGCGCGATGCCCCACACGCTGCGGGCCATCGACGGCGAGGACGAGACCATCGCCGAGCTGGAGATGATCGTCGGCTTCGACGACGACCTGGCCGGGGAGGCAACGAGGGTCGCGAACCGGCTCCACGGCCTGCCGACCCAGATCCATCCCTCGCTGGAACGGGTCCTGGGACCGCGGTTGCAGCACCCGGCCGTCCTGGCCCTGCTGGAACGGTTCGGCTCACCGGCCCAGATACGCAAGGCGGGCCGACGGCGGCTGGTCACGCTGCTGCGGCCGAAGGCACCCAGGATGGCCGAGCGGCTGGTCGAGAAGATCTTCGACGCCCTGGACGAGCAGACCGTCACCGTTCCGGGCACCGAAGCGGCCGCTTTGATCGTCCCGAGTCTGGCCGGGCCCCTGACGGCCGCGCTTGATCAGCGCAAGCTCCTGGCCGGGCGGATCGAGGAACTCTCCTGGAGGCCCACCCTCTTTCCAAGGTCCTGACGTCCATGCCCGGGCATCGACGTCAGGACCGGAGCCAGGATCCTGATCGAGGTCGGTGACGGCAGCACCTTCCCGACCGCCGGCCACCTCGCCGCCTACGCCGGACTCGCACCCGCGACCCACAGTTCAGGGTCCTCGATCCGCGGTGAACAGCCCTCCCGAAGAGGAAACAAGCAGCTCAAGAGGGCTTTCCCCCTCTCCGCGTTCGCCGCACTCGGCGACCCGGGCCTACTACGACAAGAAGATCGCCCAAGGCAAGCACACACCCAGGCCCTGCTCTGCCCCGCCAGACGCCGGGCCGACGTCCTGTTCGCGATGCTCCGCGACGGAACCTTCTACGAACCGCAGCCGTCGGCCGCAGTCACCTGACCTGCGGGTCTGCGAGGAGGACGACTCGACCGGCCTCGACGTCGAAGCCGATCACCGGATGGCCATAGCGGCCTTCCGGGTCCAGCAGCACGGGCTTGCCCAGCCACCGGCCGATTTCCCGGAGGAAGCCGCAGAACACATCCAGTCGCTCCTGGCCCTGCAACTCCCGCAGGTCGACGTCGAAGTCGACTTCATCGGCAGCATGGAAGCGGAAGATCGCCGATACATCGGCAGTCGGCCAGACCCGCAGGTCCGGGCACTCGGCATCCGCCGGGCGGGACAGCACGGCCTCCGCCCGGGGCACTGGAGGCACCGTCTCTCCCTCGGAGTACTGGCACTTCCAGCCCTTCTCCGCGACAAGACCAAGGACCGTCTGCCAGTCCTCCACCGAGGCATCCGGGACACGCACGTCCGGCAGCGACCCCATCAAGTCCGGGTCGAAGAAGCACTTCACGTCATCCCACAGCAGATCAGCCACCCCGCCATGCTGCCCCGGCTCACCGAGTCGACGCACCCCCGTTTCCCTTGACCAAAGACATAGGGGCACCCCCCGCCTGCACTGGGGCCTGTCGGTAACCTCGGGCAGGTTGAGTGGAGAGTTTTTCTCGGTGAAAAATCGAACGTAACTGCACCCGCATTGGGCATTCCTCAACCTCGCGGGCTCGAGCGGCGCCCTCCGCCCCGAGCGCGACTCTATTTCGTTACCTCCCAGTAGCCGACAATAACTCCAACAGCTGCACCATGGACGAGGCTCTGGCCCGGCTGGAGAAGATCGCCCGGGTCCGCACCACGGAGGACAACAAGGACGCGATCGGCAAGCTCAAGGCCACCAGGAACGCCTTGATTCACTACGGCCACACCGCGGCAGCGCAGGCGGTCGAGGCGCAGACGGCGGCCGTGCTCGGGTTCCTGCTGAACTTCGTCCATCAGGATTTTCGCGGCGACCCCGATGTACACAGGACGATGAACGTCCTTCGGATGAAGCTGCGCGGTATCGAACGGCTTGTCCGCGACCGCATGAACCAGCTCTCCGGGACGCTGGAACCCTTCAAGCCGCACACTGTGCAGTGCGGCGACTGTGCTCAGTGGGCCATGGTGGTGGGAGAGGAGAACATCCGCTGTCTCTTCTGCCTGCGCGAGTTCGGTGGCGGTCGAGGAAGGCATCTGGCGCAGGACGCAGGAGCCGGCCAACGCCGAACAGTCCGGCTGGACCGAGGACGAGCACGGCCGCCGCCGCATCGTGCACTACCGGTACGAGTACGACCTGGACTACACCTACCCGGTACCGCGCCTGGTCCTGAAGGCCCTGTACCTCTACCACTCGGTGCTCGCCCCGGCCGACGAGATCGAGGCGTACCTGACGCAGGTGGACGCCTGGCTCGGGCAGGGCCGCTGGCGCAAGAAGGACGGCGGCATCTGGACGAAGGGCGACCTGCGGGCCACCGTCACCGAGTACGACGACCACCCCCAGGATGAGCGGGCCGACCGCGACACCCCGGCCGGCTTCCGGTCGGTCGACATCTGCCTGATCACCGACGAGTTCGAGGTCCCCAAGTCCATCCGTCAGCTCCCGTGGAACGTCCTGGCGGGCGGCATGCGGGTCAAGGAGCAGCGCGGCGAGCCGGAGATCGCGGACGACCTGTCCGACCTGCTCGACCACATGCCGTTCATGGTCGAGATCGGCTGCGGCAGCTCGATCGAGGCCGGGGTCCCGCCGCTGCACTTCCTGCACGAGGTGTACCGGGTCACCGAGCGGAAGGACAACACGCTCACCCAGTCGCACCGGTTCACCATGCGGCCGCAGGACGACACCCTCATCGAGGAGATGCTGACCGACCCGAAGACGAAGGCCGAACAGCTCACCGCGATGTTCAAGATCGCGTTCGAGGCGCAGCCGACCGTCGCGCACCACATCCTCAAGGAGCTGCACGACGCCGGGCACCTGGTCGGCCCGGTCGTACAGCACAACTTCGACCTCCTGGCGGCCCGCGCCGGGCTCCCGGAGTGCTTCGTGCGCCGCTACGACCAGAAGGTCCCGCCGATCCCCTTCGAGCCGCAGGCGAACGCGCTCGTGGTCATCGGCCTGCACGCCGACCGCCGCGCCGTTCAGGCCCGCGCCCGTGAGCGCGGCATGAAGGTCTTCTTCGTCGACCCCGAGGGGCTGATGGAGAACGACGAGTGGAAGGCGTACCCGATCGAGGGGGCCCGCGAGGGCGACGTCGTCGTACGGGCCGGTGCGATCGAGGCACTGACCCGCCTCAAGACCCTGATCGACGACCGCGACCGGGCGGAGGCGACGGTCAGGAACTGACCGCCGCTCCAAAGGGGCCGCGCACCACCCGGGCGCGGCCCCTACACCTCACTCACCCCAGGGAGGGGAACACCGTGGACTACGAGAAGAACCGCCCCCGGCTGCTGACATCGACCCGGCCCATGCCCGACTTCCGCGTCGTCGACGCCGACGGCCCCTGGCTGCACCTCGCGGACGGCGGCCACATCTTCGACGGATCGAGCGGCCTGCTCTGCGTGAACGTCGGCCAGAACAGCCGTTCCGTCCAGGCCAGGATCCAGGACCAGTTCGCGCAGTACTCGTTCGGCGGCGCGGCGGAGGTCACCTTCGGCAGCCTGTGGCCGCTGATGCGGGCGGCTGAGGAGCGAGGTGTCTTCCTGTACCCGTTCACCGGTGCGGGCGAGCCCAAGACGGAGGGCCTGGTCGTCGCGCCGCCGCTCACCGCGACGGACGGCGACATCGACTTCCTGCTCACGGCCCTCGGCGAAGCGGTCACCTCCCTGACCTGAACAAGCATGCGAGCAAAGCAAGTTGAGCCCGCTCGCCGATACCGTGCGGGAAAGCACCGACCGGTGCGGTACCGCACAGAGAAGGACCTGCAATGCGTGTTTCGGTAATCGGCTGTGGTCACCTCGGCATCCCGCACGCCGCGGCGATGGCCCACCTCGGCCATCAGGTGATCGGCGTCGACACCGACGCGGCGAAGATCTCGGCACTGAACTCCGGCAAGGCCCCCATCTACGAGGCCGGCCTGTCGGAGCTGCTGGCCAAGCACACCGCCTCCAAGGACCTGAGGTTCACTATCAGCCTCAAGATGGCCGCCGAGTTCGCGGACGTCCACTTCCTGGCCGTCGGCACCCCGATCGACTCCGACGGCCGCTCCTACGACACCGGCCAGGTCTTCGGTGCGGTCCGCGAGCTCGCGCCGTACCTGACCCGGCCGTGCACGATCATGGGCAAGTCGACGGTCACGGTCGGCACCACCAAGCGCCTGACCGAGCTGGTGCACCGCCTCGCCCCCGCGGGGGACGCCGTGAATGTGGTGTGGAACCCCGAGTTCCTGCGCGAGGGCCACGCCATCGACGACACCCTGCGCCCGGACCGGATCATCGCCGGCGTGACCAGCGAGCGCGCGGAGCGGACCGTGCGCGAGGTGTACGGGCCGATCATCGACTCCGGCGTGCCGCTGTTCGTCATGACGCCCGAGACCGCCGAGCTGACCAAGGGCGCCGCGAACACCTTCCTGGGCCTGAAGATCTCCTACATCAACGCGGTGGCCGACATGTGTACCGCGGCCGGCGCCGACGTCGCGCAGCTCGTCGAGGCCCTGGGCATCGACCCGCGGATCGGCCACGGCGGCATGCGCCCCGGCATCGGATACGGCGGCGGCTGCCTGCCCAAGGACGTCCGCGCCTTCACCGCGAGCGCCGGACAGCTCGGCGTCGACCACGCCGAGACGCTGCTCCTGGCGGCCGAGGCCGTCAACGACCGTCGCCCCGACTACGCGGTACAGCTCATCGACGCCGCCCTCGACCGGGAACTGTCCGGCGCCCGGATCGCGATGCTCGGCGCCGCCTTCAAGGCCGGGACGAACGACGTCCGCGACTCCCCGGCGCTCGCGGTCGCCAGCCGCCTGCACCAGCACGGCGCACAGGTCACCGTCCACGACCCCGTTGCGATCCCCACCGCCGCCCGGCGGCACCCCGAGCTGGAGTACGCGGACAGCGTCGACCAGGCGGTCATCGACGCGGACCTGGTCGTGGTCGGCACCGAATGGCCGCAGTACCAGGAGCTCGATCCCGAGGTCCTCGCCACTTCCGCGGCGGGCCTGACGGTCGTCGACTTCCGCAACATCCTCGACAGCCACCAGTGGGCGAAGGCCGGATGGACGGTCCACTCCGTCGGACGGCCGTCGACCGCACCCGCGGACCGAACCGCGTGAGCGCGGAAGGACTGCGGCCGCTGCCGATGACGCCGCAGGAGATGCTGACGCAGATCCCGGCCTTCACCGTGTACGCGGGCACACTGCTCACAGACCCGGCCGGCGGTCCGCTGCTCCTGCGGTCGGTGTACACCGGGAAGGGCTGGCAACTGCCCGGAGGACTCGCCGACCACGGAGAGGACCCGCTGACGACCGCGCTGCGCGAGACCGAGGAGGAGACAGGCCTCACGCTCGGCCCGGACCTGCCGATCCTCACGGTCGAGTTCATGCCCGTCGGCCCGGACTGGCCCCGACCGAAGATCGGCATCGTCTTCGACGGCGGCCGGCTCTCTCCGGCGAAGCTGGCGAAGATCCGGCTGAACCCCGATGAGCACGACCGCTTCGAGACTCGTCCGCTGGCGGAATGGGAGCGCGACGTGACGCTCCAGCGACACCGGCGGATCGCAGCGGCCCTCATGGCACGCCGCAGCGGCACCCAGCTCGTCCTCACCGACGAGCGCGCTCCCGAGACCAACACCCGCAGATAGGACCGTTCCACCTCTGGCACGTGCACTGCAATTTCCACAAGAGGAGAGTCATGTTCGCCCACTCTGATCGTCTCCCGACCAGCTCGTCCGTCCCGCAGGGCCTCGTCACCCCGGCCCCCTGGGGCGTGAGCCGCATGGCGCCCTACCCGACCATGGCGCCCGTGCACAGCACCGTCCGGCTCGACCCGGCCACCCAGACCGCCGTCTACTTCGACCAGCACGGCGCCGTGATGGAGATGCCCGGCCACGGGACCTCGACCGGCACCCAGCCCTCGACGGGCACCAGCCCGGACGGCAACGGCACCACCCAGGACACCGACTCGGGGAGTGACAACGACCAGTGACTGACACACGTCCGGTGTTGGTCGTCACCAGCCTGTACGACCCCACCGCCGACGTGGTGATCAGCGAGCTGCACGACCGGGGCGTCCCGGTCGTACGGCTCGACTCCGGGGACTTCCCCGCATCACTGTCGGTCGAGGCCGAGATCACCCAGCACGGAATCCAGGGGCAGCTCCGCACCCCCTCCCGTACCGCCGACTTGGCCCGCGTGCGTTCTCTCTACTACCGCCGCCCCACCGGGTTCGCCTTCCCCCACCTCAGCGAACAGGACGCCCGCTTCGCCCTCACCCAGGCCCGCTACGGCCTCGGCGGGGTCCTGGCGTCGCTGCCCGGGTGCCTCTACGTGAACCACCCGCACCGGATCGGCGACGCCGAGTTCAAGCCCTCCGGCCTCGCGGCCGCCGTCGACGCCGGCTTCCTCGTCCCGCCAACCCTCATCACCTCCGACGCCGACGCCGCGCGGGCCTTCGTGAAGCGGCACGGCTCGGTCATCTACAAGCCGCTCCACAACCCCGTCTATCTCGTCGACGGAGTCTCCAACGTCGTCAAGGTCGCCGAAGTCGCGGCCGAGGACATCGACGACAGCGTGTCCGGCACCGCCCACCTGTTCCAGCGGCGCGTGCCCAAGACGGCTGACGTACGCGTCACGGTCATCGGCGACCATGTGTTCAGCGTCCGCATCGACTGCGGCCTCCTGGACTGGCGCACCGACTACAGCCAGCTCACCTACACCGTCGTGGAAGCCCCGTCCGGGATCCAGCGGGCGCTGCGCCGGTACATGGACCACTTCGGACTCGTCTTCGGCGCTTTCGACTTCTGCGTCGGCGAAGACGGGGGATGGTGGTTACTCGAGTGCAACCCGTCCGGCCAGTGGTACTGGCTGGAGAGCGAGACCGGCCTGCCCATGTGCGCAGCGCTGGCCGACCTGCTGGAGAGGAAGCCGTGACAGACCAGGCTCAACACCTTCGCACGCAGCTCCTGAACGAGCTCACGGCCGCCGGCGTGCTGCGCACCGACGAATGGAAGGCGGCGGCGGGCGCCGTGGCCCGGCACGACTTCCTGCGCGATGGGTTCTTCCGCAACGCCGGCGGCGCGGCCTGGGCGCCGGTGCTGCAGGACGACCCGGGATGGCTCGAGGCCTGCTACCGCGACGAATCCCTCGTGACGCAGATCGCGGGCACGATCCTCCCGCAGCATGTCCGCGGTGAGATCCTGCGGGAGCCGACCAGCTCCAGCACTCTGCCGTCCCTCGTCCTGCGCATGCTCGAGGACCTCCAGGTCGAGCCTGGCATGCGCGTCCTGGAGATCGGCACCGGCACCGGCTACTCCACCGCCATCCTCGCCACCCGTCTCGGGGACGACCTCGTCACCTCCATCGAGTACGACAGCGACGTTGCCGGCCGGGCTGGCGCCGCCGTACGGGGGCAGGGCCTCCATCCCACGCTGGTCACCGGCGATGGGCTCCTGGGATACGCCGAGGGCGGCCCATACGACCGGATCATCGCGACGTGCGGCATCAAGACCGTGCCCCCGGCCTGGATTGAGCAGACCCGGTCGGGCGGCCTGATCCTCGCCACCCTCGGAGGCTGGCTCCACGCCTCGGAACTTGCCCGCCTGACCGTCCACGAGGACGGCACGGCCTCCGGCCCGCTCCTCGGCGGGCAGGTCAGTTTCATGCTCGCCCGGCCGCAGTCGCCACCGCCGCTCGGCCTGCTCCCCGACCTGGGCGCGGGCATGGAACGGCAGACCGACATCGGCGCGGACGTCCTGGACGACTGGACCACCCGCTTCATCACCCAGTTCGCCGTCCCGAACGCCCAACGGCTCACGCTCACCCGGGACGGCCGCAGCGAGCACGTCCTGGTCGACGCCGTCGCCGGCTCGTGGGCCGCCGTCTACGAGGAATCCGGCCGGTGGGTCGTCCGCCAAGACGGGCCGGACCTCCTCTGGGACGCCGTGGAGGAGCAGCTCGGCCGCTGGCACGCGGCCGGGAAGCCCGCCGCCGAGAAGACCACCGTCACGATCACCGGCCAGGGCCAGACCCTCACCTGGTGAACCCCGCAGAAGGGCCTGTTCATCCGCCTCACGGCCGGTGAACAGGCCCTTCTGGCATGTGGGGGTGTAACAGAAATCGACCGTTGACGTTCGTGAGGTGAAAGGGGTTGGCCTTTACGTCAACCCCGCATTGAACCGGAGGAACGGTGACGACCGCGACAGCTCCCCTCTCGCCCCAGATTTCGCCCCGAAGCGCACGCACCTGCAGGAGAGCCTGTTCGCCTGGCTCGAGCCGGAGACGGTGGCAGCACCTGCCCCTAAGCCCCGCAGCGAGCCCATTCCCGCCCCCCTGCCCACGGGCGCGGCGGCACCCCGGACGGCCTGGGAGTCCACCCCCGGCGGACCGCCGGCGTCCCTGAACCAGGCACGTCCCCGTGAGCCTCTCGCCGTGCCCATGCCGGTGCAGACGCCCGTCAAGGCCGCGCCTGAGGAGCCGCCGGCGCCGCCCGAGCCGACGAAGGTGAACGACCTCTCCCACGTGTGGGGCGTCGCCGCAGAGGTGGAGGTCTCCCCCCGGATCGCGAGCATCGCCGATTTCCGGGGCAGCTTCAAGGCCGTCGAGGGGCAGCGCGTCGACGCCCCTGAGGTGTACTTCCGGGGTTGCCGCCGCCCGTTCGACGAGGTCCGCGGCAAAGACTGCGCCGCCAAGATCGACAACACGCACCTGATCGGCGGCGACCAGTCCCAGCGCGCAAAGCGGAAGATCCCCACCCCTCCCCCGAACGCCCGCCTCATCCCCGGCGGCAGGATCAACCGCCGCGGCATCGACGCCTACATGTCCGGGGTCTCCCGCCTCAAGAACTGACTGCGCGACACTAACGCCGCCCACTGTTCATAGTGCGCGGCGTGACTACTCAGCAACCGGCACCGTCGAACGGCGACCCCTCCCTCGTCGACGCCCACGCCAACACCGACATGGTCGGGCCGGCGGGCTCCGACCCGAGAGTCGGGTGGGAGGCCTTCGGGCTCCTCCTGCTCTCCTTCGGCCTGCTCGGCGGCCTGGCCGCGCTGGACACGCTGCACTGGCTCGCCGGGCTGTCCGCCGCCCTCATCGGCCTGTGCACCAGCGGCACCGCCGTCCGACGCCGCGCGAGGACCTGATCGCAGCAGGATGCCCACTCCATCGCCGCCTTCGCGGGCTGCGCCAGGCGGACCACGGTCCTGTTCGGGGCCATCCCCGTGCGAGCGGGGAGCAGAGCCCTGCGCGGCGCGCGGCGGCCAGGCGGCGGGGGTCATCCCCGCGCGAGCGGGGAGCAGCCGCTGCTCGTCTGCGGTCAGCGACCGGCGCTGGGGTCATCCCTGCGCGAGCGGGGAGCAGAGCTTGACCGGGGCCATGCGGGCCATGGCCGAGGGGTCATCCCTGCGCGAGCGGGGAGCAGACTGCGTGAACTGCAATTTTGTAGCGCGCACAGTTCCGTCTGAACCACTTTCACCGAAACCGACAAACCACCCAGAGAACATCACAGGGCAGCACCACAAAGCCCTACGATCTTGCGTCATGCAGTCATCTGCCGGAAAAACGGAAAGACAGCGCTCTGTCTTTCCCGGGATCAGGTACGGGGCATGGCCGACAGCTGCTCGGTGCCTGCCAAACGGCAATACGGCCCGTCGACCACGCCCCATTCTGCTTTCACTTCGTCGGGTGCCCTGGATGGCGATGGTCTCCTACGTCTCGGCAACTCCGCTCCGTGGGCGGTTCCGCGCCCAGTGGCGGAGGGCGTCGAGGCTGTAGAGGTACTCGGCACCGTTCTTACCAGCGGGGTCCGGGAAGTCGGGGTCGTTGCGACAGGCCCAGCGCAGGCCTGCCAGGGTCGTACCGGCGAGCTCCTGTTGTGCGGACCGCAGCCCGACCAAGGGCTCCTCGCCCGAGTGCTCGGCGTTCGCCGCATCTTCCCCCGCCTCTCGGTGCGGTGGACGGTCGCCGGGTGCGTCCTGCGCCCGGAGGGTGCTCGGCGGCCGGTCGCCGGGAACGCCGGCCATGGCCCAGGCGCGTGCCTCGGTATCGGAGAGGTTGAGGACCTGGGTCTCGCGGGCGGTGCCGCCGAGGACGACCTGGACGCGGCCTGGGTGGCGGGTGGGCTTGGGGGCGGGGTGGACTTCGGGGACGAGCATCTTCCAGGCGTTGAGGGTGTAGCGGACGAGGATGCGGGTGGAGAAGTTCTCGCGCATCTCCGGACCGCCCAGCGCGCGGGCGGTGGCGGACTGGGCGACGAGCAGGACGTGCAGGCGTACCTGTCGGCCCATGAAGAGGATCTCGGCGAGGGCGTCGATCGCAGGGGACGTCTTGGGATCTCCTGTGGTGCGCAGCTTCTCCCAGTGGCGACGCAGCTGGGCCATGGTCGCGTTGATCTCTTCGAGGAGGATCACTTGGCGGGGGCCGACGCGCTCGGGTTCGGCGGCCAGGACGTCGTCGCCGAGCTGTTCGGCGAGCCGGATCCTGCGGTGCCCCTCGGCGCCGAGCTGGATCAGGGCGTCGTGGATGTCGGCGATGTCCCGGCAGTAGTTCACTCCGGGGATGCCGCGGGCCCAGGTGTGGGAGATCCGCTTGAAGTCCAGGATGTGGGCCTGGGCGCCATTGTGGAGGAACTGGCAGGCGATGGTGCGCAGGATGGTCGACTTGCCGCCGCCGGTGCCCGCGGAGATCAGGACGTGCGGGGAGTCGTGGTCGAGGTCGACCGACACCTTCTGCTTGCCCGCGCCGAGGCCGATGAGCGGCGCGGATTCCGGCACGGAGGCGAGCAGCTCGCGTACGCCCGGGTCGTTCAGGCCGAGCGAGGCCGGCGGCCGGTCCTTCTTCTTGACGATGAGGTGCGGGTCGCGGCCGGCCAGCCGCCAGGAGACCGATGCGTTCTGCAGGGCGAGTTTCTGCATGACCAGCTCGGCGACCTCGTCGCGGTTGAAGCGCAGATGCGGCGGCAGATCGACACGGATCTCGGCGTTGTCGTCGGTGAAGTCGACCGGTACATGGAGATAAGTACGCGGGTCGGTGTGCTCGGAGATCTGAAGCGGCCCGGCGAGCGCCTGATGCAGCGGCTGCACCCATTCCTTCAGCAGCTCACGCTGTGCCCGTCCCCTGATCCGGTGCATGGCCCCGCCGACCGCCGTGGCGAGCAGGGTTGCGGGGCCGGCGTATGTGAGGGCCTGGGTGACGGCGTCCGGATGGTGCAGATACCCGTACCCCCCGCCCATAGCCGCAGCGAGAAAAATGAGACGGACGGTGAGCCGCTGCCAGCCGGCCCGGTACGACGAGCGGCCCACGGGCCTGCCGAGGTCCTTGACCACGATCCGGCGGCCCGGCCGCCAGAACGTCGCGTCCGTGGGCTGAAGGCCGTCCAGGTCTTGCCCGGCGAAGAACCGGCTGGCGACCACGGCCAGGTTGTCGAGGCCCTCGTCGAGGCCGCGCAAGGGCACAGAAGGCATGGGCAGCTCCTCGAAAGGATCGACAACACAGGGATCTCTCACTCTTTGGCACGGAGCTCACCGCCACACTCACCACCACTACCGATCCGGTATCACGAACGGGCAACATCTCGTGGTCGACGGCGTGGTGAGGGGGTTCCTCAACTACCGCGTTCAGCGGGGCCGCGGAGGAGACAGGGCTCCGGGTTCGCCTCCACACGGGTGTGGCCACGGGACCGCGCGCGGAAGGCGGTCTCGACGCTTCATCCACCCGGTCAGCGGATCACCACGAGCGGAATGGGCCGTCCCGTTCCTACGGTCGTGGTGGGCGCCCACAGGACGGGTCATCCGCCCCAAGCCGGTCCTCGTGTCCCCGCACGTGCACGGGGACCGGTCCCTGTCCCGGCAGAGCGCCTCCGATCACGCACCTGCTCCGCGCCATTCCACATCCCCGGCAAGCGTCCCCCAAGTCGGTCGTGCAAAGGATCCGGGCGGGTGGCTCAACGTATTCCGCGGCCACCGGTGGCCGATCTCAGGCGCGCGAAGTAGGGCTGCGGGGCGGAGGAACGGCTCGGAGCAGTTCCCGCAGCGGGCGCAAGCCGGAGGCCCACGCGGCCAGCGTGTGGCGATCGACCACGTGAAGCCGCTGTGGTGGGGCGAAGGCCACCGCCCCGGCTACCACTCCCCGCACGAGGCCACCCTCACGCAGGAGGGCCGCGACCAGGCACGCCGTTCCCTCCCCCTCCCCGAGGGCATCACCGCGATCGTCACCAGCCCGATCCCCCGCGCCCGCCAGACCGCCACCCTCATCTCGCATCTCACGGGCCTGGCGATCGTGGCCACTTCCGGCCTCCTCGCCGAATGGCGAGCCCCGAGCATCGTCCTCGGCCGCACGGCCGAGACCTACCCGCCGGCCTACCGCGCCTGGCGAGCCCGCCGCCTCGCCAACTCCTCCCTACGCTGTGAAGACGGCGAAAGCCTCACCGACCTCCACACCCGCGCCCGCCACTGCGCCGCCTTCCTCCACCACACCGCCGGGCGCCACGGCCCCCTCCTGGCCGTCTCCCACACTCTCTTCCTCGGCGTCCTCACCCACTTCCCAGAAGGCCCCGCCGCCTTCACCACCGCCGTGAGAACACCGTGGCGGTTCGCCGAGCTTCGCCCGTTCACCACCCCGTAGTTCAGCGCCACCAGATGGAACGCCTGAGGGCGCCTCCCACCTCAACAACAGGGCCACTGTGGTCTCGGCGTTCCCCCGCAGGTCAGCACCCCCTTCGTGAGGCGCTCTCGGCGAGGTCCTCCAGCAGCCCGTCGGCCACCAGCTCCTCGACCACCGCCGTGCCGTGCTCCGCCATGGCCCCGGCCAGTTCGGGATCCCACGGCGCTTCGGTGATGCGCCCGGGCCGAGGGCCGTGCGGGTGGCGGGACACCGCCGCGTGGTAGTCGGCCGCCGTCATGCGCCAGGGACGGGCCGGTGTCTTGTCCAGGACGTATGCGGCGATGCGGATGCCTTCGCCGTCGAAGTCGCCGTGGTAACGGAGGACGGCGCCGTGGTCCGCGAGCAGGCGCAGGAACTGGATCGCCGCGGTGTTGGGCCAGCCTGACGTACAGACCAGCGGCGGGCACTCGGGGCCGAAGCGCCGCAGGGCGAGGGCCAGGATGCTGGGGTTCTCCACGACGTGGACGACGGGCGCGGGAGTCGCGGGCAGGGTGAACTCGCCCGGGTTCCGGACCTGGGCGAGGGTCAGGCTCGCCGCCTGGCCGGCTTCGGCGCACGTGCCGGTCAGGCGGGCGAGCAGGCCGTCGCCGGCGGGGCGCAGTCCGCCGACGAGGACCGTGGCGGACAGTTCGTCGTCGGCCACGCCGGCGCGGCTCCACAGGGCGCGCCGCTCCGCGGCGGACTGCGGTGGGGCGGTGTCGTACAGGGTGGCCAGGGCCCGCAGGACGAGTGTGGACAGGGGCGTGCCGTCGTCGAGGGCGTGCGCGTGGCCGTTGAGGACCCGGGCTGCGAACACGGGCAGGGGTTCGGCGTGGCCGGGCAGTTCGGCGAGCACCCCGAGCGCTTCCGTGAGCAGCGTACGGGTGTGTTCCGCCGAGCCTCCGAGCAGGCCGGCGGCTCGGCAGGACGCGGCCCAGTCGGCGAGCGCCGGCTGGGCCCGTACGGTGTCGTGGCCGGCCAGCCAGGCCCACAGCCCGGCCCGTTCACCGTCCTGGCGGCGCCGCTCGCCCGCCCGGTCGCCGAGGGGACCGACGAGTGCGGTGACCACCTCTCGTACGGTGCGGCCCGAGAGTTCGGTGACGGCCTCTTCCAGGCGGGCCAGGGGGACGGAGGGGTTGGTGCCCGGTAGGCGTTCCAGGCCGAGGAGGTCCGCGAGGGCTTCGCGCTGGGGGTCGTCGAGCGGTCCGAGGCGCACCCGGGTGACGGGGCGGCCCGAGGAGAGGCGGCCGTGGACCGTGTGCCAGAGGTGGTGGAGTTCGGGGCGGCGCAGGGTGGCCCCTCCCGGGGCCGGTTCCGTGGCGGTCATCCCGCCTCCATGCCGGTGCCGTTCCAGACGAAGCGCGCGCTGGTGACGGCGTCGTCGTCCCCGTCGGTGAGGAGTTGGTGGATGGCGATGCCGGGCAGCTCCCGGTAGGTGCCCCACTCGTGGTCGGAGGTGATCATGAGGTCCAGGTCGAGTGCGGTGAGCAGGGCGAAGACCTGCCCTCGGTTGACGGTGTCGACGCCGACGAAGACTTCGTCGAGCAGGATCGGGCGGGGCGCCCGGGGCAAGTCCTCGTAGTGGGCGGCGACGGCGGCGAACAGGGGCAGGTGCAGGGCGATGGCCTTCTCGCCGCCGGAGAGCGCGCCGTGCAGCTTCTTGGTCAGCGGCTGCCAGTCGGTTCCGTCGGCCCGGTCGAGGCGGACGGTGAAGCGGTGCCAGGCGGTGTAGTCGAGCACCTCGCCGAGGTGTTCCTCCCAGCTCGCCGCGGTGTCGCTGCCCTTGACCTCCTCGATGCGGGCACGGAAGAAGGCGTGCAGGGCCTCCCGGTCCGACTCGGTGACCCGGCCCGGGTCCTTGAGGAGCAGCTGCCGGGCGGTGCGGGTGCTGTCAGGGAGGTCGGGGCGGACGTCCCAGACGAGCTGCACCGCGACCCTGGATGCGGTGCGGACCTGCTCCAGGTGCCCGTTCATGCGGTCGACGAGCTCGCCGGCCTGTCGGATGCGGGCGGCGAGGTGGCGTCGGATGTCACCGGTGAGGATCTGGTCGAAGAGGCGCCGTTCGGCCGCGGTGATGTCGTCGCTGCTGCGGTCGCGTTCCTGGGCGAGGGTGGTGAGCAGGCCGGTCGCCCCGACGCGCACGCCGTCTAGGGTGGCGGTGAAGAGCTGGATGTCGTCGTCGGGCTCCAGCTCCAGGTCGGCGCGGGTGCCGAGGCGCTGGCGCGCCTCGTGGACGGCTTCGGAGAGGCGGGTCGCGGCGTCGCCCAGGTTGCGCGGGGCGTGCGGGATGCCGGGCCATTTCGCCGCGGTGGCGCGGGCCGCTTCCAGGGTGGCCTTGGTGCCGTCCCCGGCGTCGAGTTCCGGCGCGATTCCGGCGTCCTCGGCCAGTCCGACCAGGCACAGGTGCCGGAACCGCTGTGCCGCCCCGTCCCGGTTCGCTACGGCCTGCTCCCGCCGTTCGGCATCCTGCCCGCTCGTGGCCCGCAGTTCTCCGATGCGGCCTTCCAGGTCCACGAGGAGTCCGGTCACCCGGCGCACTTCGCTCCGGCAGCGCTCCCGTTCGGCGCGGGCCTCCGCGACGCGTGCGACGATCTGCCGGTAGTCCTCGCCGACGGTCGCCTCGACTGCCTCCAGGCGCGCCGTCAGCCCGGCTGCCTCCGTTTCGGCTGCGGTCGCCTCCCCGGCCCGTTCCTCGGCGGTGCGGCGCGACCGGTCCGCCTGAGCTGCCGTCTGCCGGGCCCGGTCGGCGGCGGTGGTCGCGGTGAGGCGGGCGTCCACCCAGTTGTCCGCGAGGTCCCGGAACTTCTCGATGTCGCCGGAGAGCACGCGCAGCCGGTCGCGGTCCGTGGGCAGTCCGTGTTCGGCGGCGCGACGGCTGAGCGTGCGCATCGCGCCCGCCACCTCGGTCTCGCGCCGGGCCAGGTGCTCGGTCGCGTCGCGCACGGCGTCGTCCCGGGCGGCCACCTTCTCCTCGGCCCGGTCCCAGTCCCGCCGGCGGGCGTCGAGTTCCCGGTGGTCGGGCCGGGCGGCCCGGTCGGCCTCCAGCCGGGCGGCACGGGCGTCGAGCTCGTGCAGCTGGTCGTCGAGGGCGGCGAGGGCGGCGTTCGTCTCGCCGATGCGCCCGGTCAGTTCGCCGATCCTGCGCTGCCGGGCACGCCGGCGTGCGAGGGCGCCGATGTGGGCGGGTTCCGGCTTGCTCCAGGTGCCGGTGGCCGGCGCGAGTCGCCACGCCCCTTCGGCGGAGACGGCCGCGGGGTGGCCGCCGGGCAGCGTCGTGCCGTACGCGATGCCCGCGAGGATGCGGGTGACGGCGTCGGCCGGTACGGGGATGTCCTCCTCGGGCCTCAGCACCTCCAGGAGGCTGGGCCCCGCGACGGTCACGGCCAGGGCGGCCTCGGCGCGGGTGTCGTGGCCGGGCAGCGTGATCCCGTCGGAGGGGCTGACCCATGCGTCGAGGAGGCCCGAGGCCTCCAGTGCGGCTTCCACCGCTGCCTGGACGGGGAGCGGGACGCCTTCGCGGAAGGACACCAGCCGCCACAGCGGCGCTCCCGCCACCGCCGTACGGACGGCGGTGCGGGTGGGCGGAGGGGACGGCGGGAGATCGGTCTCGCCGCTGAGCCTTCGTACCTCCGCCTCGAGCCGGTCCCGCTCCTCCCCCAGCCCCTGGTGTGCGGCTCGCACACCGGCCCGCGCCGTCGTGATCTCCTGTTCCACCGGCCGTGCGGCGGCGTCGGCCAACGCCCGTACGTCGGCTTCGACCGCCGCTCGGGCCGCCAGCTCCCTGGGGTCGCCGATGCGCAGTTCGGTGCAGTGCTCGGCCCAGGCGAGCAGCCGTTCCGCTTGGTCGGCGAGGGCGTCGTCCCAGGTCGCGGCCGTCTCGTCCCGCCGGGCGATCGCCTCTCCCAGCCGGATGCGTGCTTCGTCGAGGAGTTCTTCGGCCGCGCCCCGGTCGCGCACCGCGCGGTCGTGCTCGTCGATCGCCTCGATGGTGTGGGCGACCTGTCGGCCTCGTGCGGTGATCGCGCCCCGGAGCAGCCGACGGGCCTGGCCGGGACCGTCCTGG
Organism: Streptomyces sp. NPDC107498; assembly: GCF_055582805.1. Taxonomy (NCBI): domain Bacteria; kingdom Bacillati; phylum Actinomycetota; class Actinomycetes; order Kitasatosporales; family Streptomycetaceae; genus Streptomyces; species Streptomyces sp. NPDC107498. The sequence continues at coordinate 20,741 of NZ_JBVJPE010000030.1, forward strand.
CCCACCGTGCGGGGGGCGGGGTCGGAGTCGCCGACCCGGCGGAGACCCGTCTCGTGCTCCGCTCCGTCGGCAAAGTTCCCCGCCCCGTCGGCAAAGTGCGCCGTGCCGTCGGCAGGGTGCGCCGCGGACTCCGTTTCGAGGAGCGCCCTCACCTCGTGGTGGATGGATTCCATGCCGGCCGCGCGGGCCGACCTGCGTGCCTCCTCGGCGGCTTCCCGTGCGTGCTCGTCGAGGATGCGGGCCCGGGCCGCCGCTTCGTCGGCGTCCCTCCGGTCCTTCTCCGCCCTGCTCTCGGCGGACCGGGCGGTGGTGCGCCGCTCCCCAGCGGTCGCGACCTGGTCCTCCGTACGACGGCGAAGCCGGTCGAGCTCCGCACCCTGCTGGTACGCGTCGCTCTCGCGCAGTCCTTCGACGGTCTCCTCCAGGGCGTGCGCCCGCGTCTCGTGGTCGTCGCGCCGGATCCGGGCCGCTTCGCGCTCCGCGAGCGCGTTCTCGAGTTCCTCGGCGCTGTGTCGGGCGGCGCGGGTGAGGTCGTCCATCTCGGTGGTCGCCCCGATCAGCGTGGCCGCGCCGGCGCGCAGGACCCGGCGTGCGTAGGCGCGCTGCCGGGAGGCGACCGCGTCGGCCGCCGCCACTTCTCCGTCGAGGTGGTCGAGGTGCTCGCGCTGCCGGTCCAGGCGCTCGAATCCCTCGGCGAGTTCGGTGATCTCCCCCTCGCCGAGCGGCGGCAGGGCGCGGGACAGCAGGGTGGACAGCAGGGACGGGTCGAGCCGTTCGGACAGCTTGGGCTGGCGCAGTTGGAGCAGGGCGGAGAGCAGCGATTCGTAGCGCTGCTCCCCCATGCCGGCGAAGAGTTCGCGGCGCACGGCGGTGCGGTAGTCGGTGGGCGAGGGGTGCACCTCGCCCTGGTCGCGGAGGGCTTCGGCGAGGGCGGCCCGGGTCAGGGGCTGCCCCGCCTCGTTGACGAGCCGCACGCCGTCGGGGTGGGCGATGCGGGAGCCGGTGGTGAAGTAGTCGGCGTGCGCCGAGCTGGTGTGCACGCTCGCCTGCAGGCGTGCTCCGCAGCCGAACCACTGCTCGGCACCGTCGTCACCGACCCGGCGGAACTCCATCCACACGTATCCCACGCGGGTCTTCCCGGACGCTCCTTCGCCCAGCATGTTCCAGTGCATGGTGCGCTCCGAACCGCCGAACGTGGAGAGGCGGTTGGGACGCAGGCTGGCGTCGAAGAGGAAGGGGAGCAGCAGCTCCAGGGCCTTGGACTTGCCGGAGCCGTTCTGGCCGCGCAGCAGCAGGCGGCCCTGGTGGAAGGTGAAGGTCTCGTCGTAGTAGCGCCAGACGTTGAGGATGCCCGCCCGGTGCGGCTGCCAGCGGCCGCGGGCGGCGCCCGCCACGCGCTTGCGCGGTGCCTCGGCAGGCTCCTCGGGCCGTCGCTGGAGGGGGAACTCTGTCACGCTCACTGCATGTCTCCTTCCGCGGCGGTGCCGCTGGAAGCGGTGGTGTCTTCCGCGTCGTTCTCGGGGGCCGGGCTCATGGTCTTCGTCACGCGGTAGCGGTACGCGGCCGGTCGTACGGCGACACGGCCCCGGGCCCTGCCGACCAGACCGACGTCGAGCAGGACGCGGACGGCGTCGTCGGCCAGACGGGCCGCGCCGTCCTCGGACTGGTAGGCCTTGGCCCAGCGGGGGAAGCGGCGCAGCAGCTCCGCCCCCGCCTCGGCGAGCTGTTCGGGCAGCATGCCCGCGGGCGCGGCGCAGAGCGGTTCGAGGAGCAGCAGCGCGGCGACGCGGGCGGTGGAGGTGTCGTCGGGGAAACGCGTGTCGGTGGCGATCGCGTCCGGGTCCACGAGGAGGAAGCCCTCGGCCCGTTCCTCCAGGTGGAAGCCGGCCTGTTCGACCGCACGGCGCAGGATCTGGCGTCCGGTCAGGGAGGTGACGTACGCGAGTTCGTCCTCGGCGAGGTCGGCCCGGTACAGCACCGGGTCGTCGAAGAGGCGGCGCAGCACCGAGTGGCGCAGCCGCAGGTTGCGCTGGGCGTCCGTGGTGGCGGTCTCGCCGGGCGTCTCGTCCGCCGTTCCGTCGGTGGCCGCGCCTCCGTAGCGGCGTTCCCGCAGCAGGCCGGAGAGGAGTTCCTCGAAGCGTGCGGGCACCTCGTCCGGGGGCGTGGAGAGCCGTGAGGCGCCGACGGGTGCGGCGGGCAGTCGCATGAGCAGGGTGGTGTCCACGCGGTAGAGGACCTTCGCCTCCGCGGAGTCGACGTACGCCTCGGTCGTGCCGTCCACCGCGCGCAGCACGTCGTACGACTCCAGCAGCTTCAGGACGTCGACGAACGCCGCCCGCTCCGGCCGGTGGACCGGGTCGAACCCGGCCAGCGCGCGGTCGGCCGCCGTCGCCTGGACGACGCGTTCGGCGAGCATGCCGATGGTCGTCATGGGCATCGACAGGAGCTCGGCGGCGGTCACGCACAGCAGGACGTACCGCCGGCGGTCAAACGGGGCCCGGCCGGAACGCGCCCTGCGGGCGGGGCGGGAGCCGTCCGGGGCGGACCGGATCTTGACGAGGCGGGCGTACCCCCGGCGGGGCTCGACGACGAGGTTCCAGCCGCAGGTGTAGTCGAACCACCGGGCCAGTGGCTCGCGGCGTCGTCGTACGAGTTCGAAGCCGGCCGGGTCGGCGGCCTCGGTGAGCAGGGGGCGGGCCAGGAGGAGGCGGATGCCGTGCGCGACCTCTTCGCGTTCCGCGGAGGCCAGCTGGTTGGCGAGCGTGCTCATCCCGCCGCCTCCCGGGGTGCGGGGGCGGGAGCCGGGGCGACGCTCGGTCCGGCCGTCGTCCGCCGGGGCGCGCTGGCGGCGCCCGGGGAAACGCTCAGGCCTGCCGTCACCTTCCGCGGCACGCCGGCGGCAGTCGGGGAAACACTCGTTCCCCCCGCCGCCGTGATGTGCACGACGTGGTCCGGGCCGGTCAGTTCGCCCTTCGCGGTGGACAGTACGGCGGTGCGGTCGTCGGGCGGCGGAAAGAGTCCGACCTCCACCCTGCCGTCTCCCGTCACGGCGCGCCGCACTCCGTTCGCGTCCGGCCGGGCGGACAGGGCCCGGCCCAGCAGGTCGAGCAGCCGGTCGAAGGCCGCGGGATCCAGGGCTCCGAAGGAGGACAGCCGCACGGGGCCGTCGGTCTCCAGCGCCTGCCAGGCGCGGGCGAGTTCCGCCCGTTCGACGCGGGCCCGCTCCGCGCGCTCCGCCCGGACGGCCGTGACGTCGCGCACCTTGGCGGTGCGGGTGAAGCGCTCCGTCCGTCCGCTGGTCCGCAGCAGGGCCGAGACCTCCACCGGCGGCGCCTCGGACCAGGAAGGGGACGAGGGGATCAGCTCCGGGTCGGGGTGGGCGAGGTGGGCGTGACGCGCCGGGCCGAGCCCGAAGGCCGCCGACCACAGTCGGTGCAGGTCCTCCTCCCCCGGCGCGGCCGCGAACCAGCGCGCCAGCTCCCGGAAGTCCTGCACGGCGCTGGAGGAGCGGCGCCGGGACTCGTTGATCCGCTCCAGGACCTGCAGGAGGGAGACGATGGCCCGCCGGGCGATGTCGTGCAGCTGCTCGATGCGGGGGCGTGCTGCGTCGTCCGGCAGGAACCATGCCCGCAGGCCCGCCCAGCGCGCCCGCCTGCTCTCCAGCCATCCCGCTGCGGGATCTCCGCCGCTCACCGGCGGCAGCTCGGCCCCTCGCAGGGCCCGCTCGCGCAGCACGGCCACGCCCTGCTCCTCCACGCGGGCCACGGCGGCGGCGACCGCTTCCCCCCGCCGGTCGAGGTTGACGAGGAACTCCTGCAGATAGGCGACGGTGGCGGCCTTGACGTCGCGGAACACGTCCAGGTCCGCACCCTCGGCGCGGACGAGCCTCTGCAGTTCGCCGTTGAATGCCTTGGTGTTCTCCACGAGGGCCTCCAGGTGTCCCTCGAGCTCCCGCAGGGTGGTGAAGATCCGGCGGTCGGCCGAAGCGGGCCGGCCCGACAGCACGCTCAGTTCGTCGAGCCGGTCGGCGATCGCCTCGAGCACCGCGGTCTGCAGGGCCCCGGTCGACGCGAGGACCTCCAGGGCGTGCCGCACCCCGGCGAGCGCGGCCTCGCCCCGCCGGGTGAGCGAGTACTGCAGGTTGCGCCGCTCGTACTCCTCGGCCGTGCGGTAGTTCTCGGCGTGGTTGTGGACCACGTCGAGGAGCTTCCACTCCACCAGCTGCTTGAGTACGTCGTACAGTTCCTGGTCCTCGACCGCCGCGAGCCACCCCACCGCGCGCAGTCGGCCCCGTACGCCGTCCGGCCCGAGGGTGGTCTCGAGGTACTCGCCGGCCACCCCGAAGGCCTCGAGCACGGCCCCGTACAGGTCGGACCGCTCCCCCGTGGTGAACCGGAACATCTCTGGTGGAACCCTGCGCATGTCCGAACGTCCCCTCCGCCGCCGTCTCCGCGGCACCTGGGCCCCCACCGTAGGGGGCGAATGTGGATCCCGGCGCCGGGTTCCGGGACCCCGGGGCCCGCACCGGGTGAAAGCACCGGCCGGACCCGACGCGTGGCCCGGCAACCGGAGCAGCGGGCTTCGCATCCCTGTCACGTCCAACGCCTACTCCCCGCCCTCGAAGGAGTAGACGAGGCTCTGTGCGCCCTTGATGCCGGAGACCACCACGTTGCCGCTCGGCCGGTAGGGCAGGTGCTTCAAGGGCTGCGGGATGATCCGTACCGTGGTCGGAGCACCGCCGTACTCGAGTCCGGAGACGACCACGAGGAAGAAGTCGTCGGTCGTGGCCGCCCGCTGGAATTCGGCGGGGGTGAGCTGGACCGTGTCCGGCTCGGCGCCCCGGGACGTCTTGAGTTCGAAGAACCGGGCCAGCCCGTCCACCGCGTCGGCGCCCAGGCCGTGCTGGGCGCGCAGGTCGCGCAGCGCGGCTTCGTCGCTCGCGAGAGCCTGCCGCACCAGGTCCAGGGCGGTCTTCTCCTGCTCCACCATCGTGTAGGGGCTCGCCGCGGTGCGCTGTTGGGGGACGGACGAGCCGGACCGGGGCTGTGGAAGGCCGGACGGCCCCCTCCTCGCACCGGCATCGGCCTCGCGCTCGTTCCCGGACCCGGTCGGCGTGAGGTCGCCCCGCTCCCCCGCGAGGCGGAGCGTGCCGGGGTCCACCAGCCGTCGGGCGGAAGGGGCGGGACGCCCGGCCGGGACAGAGGACTGTCGGCCGGGCGCGGCCGGACGCGGGGCGGATGCCCGGCCGTCGGCCGTCTGCCGGGATCCGGCCGTGGCGCGCTTCCCGGTTCCGTCCGTGTCCCGGCGCCGGTCCGCCTCCTCCCGCAGTTCTCTGAGCCGGCGTTCGCGCTCGGCCGCGGCGGCCTCCTGATCGCGGCGTGCCCGGTCCTCCGAGAGACTGAGTTCCACGGCCGTACGCCCCTGCTCCGCCCGGTCGCAGGCGGCGCCCCAGGCGAGGGCCGCTTCCCGGCGGCTCCCCGGGAACCGGGCGGCGATCGACGAACCGACCACGGAGGGCCGGTTCACCGCCGAGGCGGCGCGGACGTACAGGGTGCCGGTCGTCCGGTCGACACCGGCCTCGACGGGCACCCGCACCGCGTCGTCCGTGCCGGGCAGTTCCACCCGGCAGACGAGATCCGGTGCCACGCACACCGTGAGTGCCGCGAGTTCGTCCCACGAGCCGTCCAGGCTCCTGGCGACCTCGGGCGCGTTGCGCTGCAGGTCCTCGCGCAGGTGGGCGACGGCCGCGCGCACCAGTTCCGTCGCACCGGGGTCGTGCCGGGTGGTGGTCGCGCCGTGCACGGTGAGCTGCTCGGCCCCGATCCAGGTGAGGCGCATGGCCCCGGCCAGCCGGCGGAACTGTTCCACGTCCGCTCCCGGCCGCCACACCGCGTGGTCACGGCCCAGGCCCTCGGCCACCAGCGGGTCCTCGACGGCGTACACCGGCCGCTTGCTCAGCCAACCCCTGGTGGTGACCAGCGGCATCTGACCCAGCCGTCCGGCCTTCAGCTCCTCCGGCCGGGTGGCGGACAGGTCACGGAGCATCTTCAGGGTCTCCAGGACGACCGACTGCATGGATCCCTCCGGAACCTCCCGGCGTTCCTTCCTGTCCTGCTGCGCCAGTTCCTTGATCACCGCGGTCGCGTCCTCGGCCGTCGGACGACGCGCCCCGAGCCGCGCCCAGAACGCGTCGCTGCCGGGGAAGGTGGGGGCGAAGGCCCGGGAGGCCCCGAACAGCGGCGCGCCGATCAGACACTGGGCCGGACGCCGCCAGCCGGATTCCGTGAGGACCAGCCCCTCGCCCTCTCCGAACGCACGGACGACTTCGGTGACCGTCATCCCTCCCGCCCCGCCCGGTGTCTCCCTGCCGTTGACGCGCTCCGCGAGGGCCTCGTAGACGATCAGTGCCGCGGGGACGTCCCTGTCGGCCCCGTCCTTCTCCGCACGGCGGAGTCGCCGCAGGCACTCGACGAGTTCCCTGGTGCGCGCCTCCCCCACGATCTCCAGTGCCTGGAGCACCTCGCCGCGCCTGCCGACGAGCTTCTGGATCTCCGGGTGCAGGAAGTGCGCGTCCCCGTCGCCGTACACGGCCACGGTGCCGGCGGTTCGCGTACGGAGCCCGGGCGGCACGGAGGGGCTGCCGTTGCGGTCGTCGAGCCAGGCCACGTCGCGTAGCTGCCAGAGCCAGAAGGCGGCTGTCCTGCCCCGTTCATGCCACTTGTTGCGATCGTAGGCCGCGCGCACTTCGGCGCGTTCGGAGAAGCGGCTCCAGGACCGTCCCAGGACGTGGAGGAGGGCGACGGCCCTGCGCCGGCGCCGCCCGGGATCCTCGTCCGCGGCGATGTCGGACGCCACGGCGTGCAGGTCGGGGCAGTCGTAGTCGTCGAGGGTGTACGTCGCGTCGAGGGCGTCCAGGGCCCTCCCGCGCGCCTTCGGCCCCGAGTCGAGACGTGCGCGCAGCCCCTTGGGGCGCCCTTCGAAGCGTGTCCGCTGCCTGGGGTGCCGGCGCAGCCGGGGGACGCTCTCGGCGCCGAGGAGCCGGAGAAATCTGAGCGCGCCGATGCCGCCTCCCTGCAGCACGTCGGCGTACCGCGGCCGTAGCCACACCAGCCCGGTCGCCGCGTTGGCCGCGAAGGCGAAGCTCTCGTCGCGCTCGGCGCTGTCCAGTCGGGACGGCAGGTACGCCCGGGCAGGGGCGATCTCGATCTCCTCACGCTTCCCGTCGCCCGTGTAGCGGTGTCCCTGGAGCCGCACGGCGCACCCCACGCTTCTGCCCCACGCCTCTCGGCGGTTCTCCGGTACGTGGGCGAAGCCGTCGCGCAGCGCCAGGAGCTGATCGTCTGTGAGGGAGAGTCCTGCGGCATCACGGCGCATGGTGTCGCCGAAGCCGACGAGACGCCGGATCACCGCCACCGGGTCGTCATCGTCCAGCAGGACTCCTTGTCCGCCGAGCCATTCCCGTACCGACCTCGCGGCCTCGGTGTCGGCCAGAAAGGCCGGATGGACCTCACGGGTGAGTCCGAGAACGACTCCCAGCCCGCGCGGGGTCGCGGCGAACAGCACCGGCACCTGGGCGCCCCGAATGCGGTGGCGCGCACCGGAGCTGTCGGCGAGCCACTCGTGGTAGGACAGCACGACATCCCAGTCCGCGGCGATGACCCGCGCAGCCAGCGCCACCGTCGCCTCGGGTGACCGGGTCCCGTCGCTCAGGAGGCCCAGCGCGTCGTAGACGCCGACCCGGGCGGGAGCGGCGCTCCCGTGGTCCTCCCAGTCCGACAGGACCTCCCGCCACCGGCCGTCCGCGTCCCTCAGCGTTCCTGCCAGCGCGGAGGGCGTGTCGCCCAGACGGGCGATCTCCTCCTCGGTCACGACGCCTTCGAGGTCCTCGTCCTCCACGGCGAGGGATTCCAGAGCGAGCGGTCCCTTCCCCGGAACGTCCAGGAGCAGTCGTACGGACACCGACGACCGGGCGCGGTCGAGCAACTGGCGTTCCAGTGCGACGGCGGGGCCGCGTCCGTCGCGGATGTCACGGGGCAGCGGGACGGCGCCCCACGCGGGCACCGGGTCCTGCCGGAACTGCCACAGAACGGCCTCCGTCCACAAGTCCGCCACCAGCGGAACGAGCGCACGGTTCCACGGCGTCTCGTCGAGTGCCTGCCGGCTGGCGAGCGGATCGAACTGGGCGCTCGTCCAGAGGGCCGGTCCGGTCTCCTCGACCGGCAGGCCGACGTGGATCCTCCCCGCGCCGCCGTGTCCCAGCGGAAGGGCGACGGCGAGCGGGGTGGTGTGACCGGCGGCCTTGTGGGCGCGGACGGCGCTGGCCGGACTCGGCACGGTGCTGCGGCACACCACCCAACGGGCACCGTCGGCGGCCGTGGCCACGCTGGTCTCCACCCGCGCCGACCGGCCGCCGATCTCGGCCTCGAAAGCGGTCCCGGGTTCCCTGGTCAGAGCGAGCCGGTGCCGGACACGGCCCTGAGCGTCCAGGTGCGTCACCTCGGCCATGCTGCCGAGGAAGAGCAGCGCGCCGGACGACCAGGCGGTGAGCCACTCGTCCACCGACTCCGCGTCGAGCGCGCCCTCGGCGAGAGGGATGCGGAGCACGGTCCAGGCGTCGTCCGCGAACCACTCGGGTACGACGAGCGGTTCGGCCACGGAGACGTACGGGTCCCCGATGCGGATCCGGTAAGGACCGTTGTGCACCTCCAGGTGGGGCGAGAGGGACTGCAGCGTCATCAGTCCGATGCCGAACCGTCCCGTCGACTCGGCCTGGTCGGCCTTGCCGGACAGCCACGGCAGGGTCAGGGCCATGACGTCCGGCAGCCGCACCGGAGAGCCGTTGTGGGCGACCAGGAGGTCCTGGTCCCTGAGGAACAAACGCACTTCGGAGGCATGGAGGTCCTCCGCGTTCTGGACGATCTCGGAAAGGCCCTGCAGAGGATCGCTGGACAGATTGCCCGCGTGGTCCCTGGTCCGGTCGAGGGCGTGGCGGATCGCCCCGGGCAACGCCTCGAACCGCACGCCCAGATGCTCGATCGCCGCGTCCGTCGCCTCGGCGCCCTCGGGTTCCGGCACGTCGACCGCTTCCCGGGTGCCGTCCGGGGCGAAGAGCCGGTCGACGGACCGGACGGCCCGCTCCACCGCCTCCGTGCTGCGCGTCGCCATCTGCGTGCTCCTCGTCCTCGTCGGGGCCGGTTCCACCGGCCTCGGGGAAGCCCCGGGCCGTTGCGCCGACAGTAGCGCACAACTTTGGAACTCTTTGGAAGTTCTTGGAAATTAAAGGATCCGGCGCTAAAGTGCGCCCATGACCGCATCGCTGGAGGAGCTCGAGGAACGCCTGGCGGCCTTGCGCGCCCTCCTGCGCGAGGCCCGGCGTGCCCGCGACAACGCCGCCGCCGCCCGCATCCGCACCGAACTGCGCGAAGCGGAGGCCGCCTGGGAGCGGGCCCTGGACGCCGAGGAAGCGGCGGAAGCCGCGCCCACGGCGACGACCGCTCCCCCTGCCGAACCGGCTGCGCCCTTCCGGCCGCGGACACACGGAAAGCAGCCCGCCCACGGAGCCGTCCCGGTCCGCGAGCAGGTGTACCAGGCACTCACCCTGCTCGGCGCTCCGGCGTCGCCGAAGCTGATCTCCTCGGTGTACGAGGCGTTCTTCGCCGAACCGCTGATCGCGACGAAGCTCGCCTCGCTCCGCCGCGACGAGGAGAGGTCCTTCACCGCGCAGGGGCACACCCGCCCGTACTACATCTGCGCCGCCCTCACCCACGACCGGCTCACCCCGGCCCGCGGCCTCCTCGCCGTCTCCGTATGGCCCCTGGAAAAACGCCTCATCGCCCCGCTCAGCCCCCGCGCCGACTTCCTCGTGCACGCCATCGGCACCGCCGAACAGATCCTGCGGCTCGACTCCGCCGGGTACCCCCCGTCCGATGCCGCCCGCCAACTCCTGCGCCGTTTCGCGCTCAACATCCCCGGCGCGTACGACGACGAAGACCTCGATCCCGAACGCGTCGTCTCCGCAGCACGCACAGAGGCCGCGGTGCACCGGGAGGCGGACGATTCCGAGCGCCGCACGGCCGCCGACCGGGCACGCGACCGACTCACCGACGCACAACAGCTCTTCGGGGCCCCTCCCCTGCACAACGCCCTGCGCGGCTCGGTCGGCTTCACCGGCTGACCGACCGCCGGATCCCTCCGGTGCCGCCACAGAATTCCGCGTGAGAAGAGAAGATGCCTCCGCAGCACCCTCCCACCCCCTCCCCGGGAAGGCTCGCCGTCCTGCGCGGCCCGCGCCCCCCGCAGGAGTACACGGCACGCAAGATCACCGCCCTGACGGCCAACCCGGCCTGCTCCCGCCGCGCCGTGCTCGACGCGGCGGGCGTGGACAAGGCGTTACTCGCCCAACGCCTCGGCCACGAACCGCGCTTCGGCCGGTCCCCCTTCGCGATCAGACGCGAGCAGAGCTTCGAGGCGCTGGTCAAGTGGGGCGGCTACGCAGAACTCGTCCGCCTGCTGCGGGAGCAGCTCGACGCCCCCGTCGAGGAAGCCGCCGTGGCCGACCTGAACGAGGTGAGCGGTGACGCTTCGCTCGCCGTGCGGGCGAGCGAGACCCGGCACCTGCTCAGCCGCCTGGCGGCCGGCGGCGACCAGCGGCTGATCCTGGACGGGCCCGTCCTGACCCTGGAGGTCGCCGGTCAGACCGCCCGCGTCATACCGCAGGCCCTCAGTCACCGCACAGGCGGAAAGTTCTACGTGGTGGAGATCCGCTCCTTCCCGGCCATCGACGGGCAGGCGAACCCGACGGCGGTCGCGCAGACCACGAAACAGGCCGCGGTCTCCGTCCTCGCCCTGCGGCGCACCTTCACCGAGCTCGGTCTCGATCCCGAGTCGGTCGCCCACGAGTTCCTCCTCATCTGCCCGAAGGACTTCTCCAACCGTCCCTACGGCCGTCTGATCGACCTCCGCCAGGAACTCCAGTCCCTGGAGTTCCAGTTGGCCCGGCTGCGCCGGGCCGACGACCTGGCCCGCGCCCTGTCCCCGTCCGCAACGCTCGACACCGAACGGCCGGAGTCCGAGATCGACGCGACGATGCGCGAACTGGACGCCAGCTACACCCCCGACTGCCTCTCCTTCTGCGAGATGTCGCGCTACTGCCGGGACGAGGCCACCGCCTGCGCCTCCCCCGCCCGGCTCGGCGGATTCGTACGCAACAGCCTGCCCGGCATCGACTCCACCCGGACCGCCCTCGGCCACCTCGACGGCACCAGCGCCCCCGGCCCCGCCGAGGAAGCGGTCATCACCCGCCTGCGGTCCGCCGAACGGCTCCGCCGACTGTACGGAGGTGCGACGGCATGAGCGCCATCGCCACGGTGGCCACCCTCCGGGCCTCCGCGTCCGGTGATGCCGAGCGGCTGACGACGGTGCGCCACGACCACCTGGACGACGCCCCGTTCGTCCTGGTCCCGCTCACCCTCGCCGGCGAGGCGTGTGCCCCGCTGGCCGCACTCGCCGGAACGGACCCCGACCGTCCCGTGCTGCTCACGGTCCGGCGTCCCCACGACCGGACCGAGCGCTTCGGCTTCGTGGAGGGCCTCGCGGAACTGCTCCTCCCCCATGTCGACGCATGCCGTGCGGCACCGAAAGAGCCCTACACGGTCGGGCGCGGCAAGGACAAGGAGGAACGGGAGCGGCCCCTGCGCGCACCCCAGCTCCTCGTCCCGAACGCCGGGGGAATCGCCTACGTTCGCCTGCTCGGCCGCCTGACCAGGCTGCGCGCGACGGACGGACCACACGCCGTCGCCCCCTCCGTCCCCACGCTCGGGAAGTGGCTGACCTGGTTCGCCGACCGGGCCGAGTTCCCGGGCTCCAGCCTGCTCCAGGCCATGACGCGGACCCTGTCCGCCCACTGGGCCACCGGACAGAGCCCCACCGAGAACGCCAACCTGGCCTCCCTCCTCGGCTGGATCGCCCCGTCCACCGGGCGCACGGGGGCCGAGACCGCCTCGGAGCGCGAGGACCCCGCCACGTGGCCGCCCGCGGGCCCGGCGACCGACCCCGTCTTCGACCGCACGCTCGACGAACTGATCGCGAAGTACGACGACGCGTCCGGAGAGCGGGCGCGGGACGCCGCCGCCCGCACCATCGACCGCGAACTGCACGCCCAGATGCTGCCGGCGTGGCAGCTCATGTGGCAGGGGATCCGCCTTCTGCGCGAGCTTCCCCCCGGGAAGCACGTCGCCGACCGATGGGCGTACGACCGGCGGCTGTTCGGCGAATACGCCGGCTATCTGGACGACGACGGCCGCCCCCAGGCACGCCGCGACCACGCGGTGGGGGCGGCCCGTCGTCTCGCCCGCATGGAGGAGGCACAGGAGCGGTACGACGCCGAGCGCGCCTACGACGATCCGCTGGTGATGGCGGAGTACGAGCTGACGGGCGAGGCGTTCACGGGCGTCGTCACGGCCCGGGACGAGGAACGCACCGTGCCGGGGAAGCGGCCCGGATCCGCGCTGTGGCGACCGACCCTCACCGTGCGATGCGACGTCGCGGTGTCCATGAGTGCCGGAACGAAGGTCAAGAGCCCGGCAAGACCCGGCCAGAACGCCGAGATCCTCCATCTGCTCCCCGACGGAAGCGGTGCCACCACCCTCCTGATCCAGCTGAACGGCGGCTTCGACAACAAGCGCAGACCCCCGGCACCTCCGGGGTCACTGGCCGCTGTGGGAGAGACGGTCACCTTCACGTCGATCGATCCCAAGAGCATGCCGTCCGCGCTCCCCGCCGAAGAGGACACCCCGTGGACCCACGGGCGGTCCGCCGCAGCCGTACGAGCCCACCGACGAGGACGCGGAAGAGGTCTGGGAATGACAGTTCCCACGGAACCCGACAGCGGCATGTCACCCGGCGCGCTCGCCGACCGTGCCGTCGCCGGCGTACTGGCCGGCCTGGACACGTCCACCGGACGAGGCATCGTGGTGGACTCCCCACCGGGCGCGGGAAAGTCCACGCTGGTCAAGCGCGCCACCGGCCACCTGACATCGGCCGGCCGCCAGGTGATGATCGTCGCGCAGACCAACGAGCAGGTCGACGACCTGGTCGACAACATCGCCCGGGAATACCCGGACCTCCCCGTCGGCCGCCTGCACAAGAAGGACTTCGTCCTGCCCGAACGGGTGCGCCGGCACGTCAACGTGCGGGGCAGCAACGAGGCACCCGCCCTCCGCGAGCTGCCGGTCGTCGTCTCCACTGCCAAGAAGTGGTCGCACGTCCCCCGCGAGAAGTGCGCGCCATGGCGCTGGGCCATCGTGGACGAGGCCTACCAGATGCGGTCGGACGCGCTGCTGGCGACGGCACCGCTGTTCTCCGAGAAGGACTCACAAGTCCTCTTCGTCGGCGATCCCGGGCAGCTGGACCCCTTCGCCACGGTGAGCACCGACCGCTGGCACGGCCTGACCTGGGACCCGCTCCGCAACGCCGTCGACGTGACCCTCGCGCACAACCCCCACCTGCTGCGGCACCAGCTCCCGGTCTCCTGGCGCCTGCCGGCGATGGCGGCCCCCTTGGTGGAGAAGGCCTTCTACCCCTTCTCCCCCTTCGTCTCCGGCACCGAGGCGGCGGACCGCGTGCTGACCTTCGGCACGGCACCCCACCGCGCGACACCGCAGGACGCCGTCCTCGCCCGCGCGGCCGAGTCCGGCTGGGGACTACTGGAACTCCCCGCGCAACACACCCTCGACGACGACCCCGAAGTCGCCGAGGCCCTCGCGGAGACCGCGGCCCGGCTCCTGGAACGCGGAGCCCTGGTCAACGGAGAGCCGCTCACCGAGCCCCGCATCGCCATCGGCGCGGCCCGCACCGTCCAGGCGGACGCGGTACGGTCGCGACTGGAGAAGCGGGGCCTCACAGGCATCACCGTGGACACCGCCAACCGCCTCCAGGGTCGCGAGTTCGACGTCACTCTGGTCTGGCACCCGCTCTCCGGCCGCCAGGACGCCTCCGCCTTCCACCTCGAGACCGGCCGCCTGTGCGTCCTGCTCTCCCGCCACCGCTTCGCCTGCATCGTGGTGGCCCGCGCCGGCATCACCGACCTCCTGGACCGCCACCCCCGCAGCAGCCCGGTCTACTTCGACGTCCCTCCGAAGTTCCCGGACGGTTGGCGGGCCCACCAGGTGGTCATGGAACACCTCGAGAACGCGGCGCGTCCGAGTCCATAAGCTCGGGGTGCTCCACCGGTAGAAGCGACGCTCCCTCCACGCCGGAACGTCCTGTGTTCTCGCCATGCGCAGCCGTCGAAACGTAACTTGGGGAAACGCAACTCGGGGAATACTGACAAAGCAATCACCAGGAAGGAAGCGAGGATCCTCGGCATGAGGGTGATCAAGCCATGAGTACGTACGCGGCACCACGACCAGGAAGGCCACGACGGCTCCGGACGCAGGACACACGATGAGTACCGCCGCCGACTACAGCGACGTCGATCCCGAGCAGGCCCTCAAATACGCCGTCCAGCACATCAAGGGCGACCGCGCCCAGATCATCGAAGGAATCATCGAGCCGGTGTCGCCGACCTGGGATCACGAAGCGGCAGCGGAGACGATCCGTGACCAGATCCGCCCACGTGCACGAGAACTGGGCTGCGTCACCGGATCCGGCAACCTCGACCTTCCCGGCTCCTCCAACTGGTACGTCCCCGACATTGCCGTCGTCCCAGCGACCCAGGCGAAGGGTGCCACCGCCCTCCTGCCCGAGGACACCCTCCTGATCGTCGAAGTGACCTCGGAGTCCAACCGGGACACCGACCGCATCGTCAAGCGCAAGCGCTACGCGGAGTACAACGCCCCGCTCTACCTCGTCGTCGACCGCCAGGAGCAGAGCATCACTCTGTTCTCAGAACCGGGGAAGCTCGGTTACACGCGAGTCGACGGCCCCCACCCCTTCGGAACCGTCCTCACGATCCCAGAACCCTTCGGCCTCAGCCTCGACACCAGCGATCTCAACTGATCCCAGGGTGAGAACCGCTGATCGACCAGCGGTCCCCACCCCCTTGCTCCCCGCGTGCGCGGGGATTCGTGCTGTCCAGATCCAGAAGTCATGTACGCGGTCGTCGCTGGTTCTCCCGCGTCGACAGCAGCCCCAGCTCGGCCCGCTCCTGGTGGTGCGTGAACCAGCGCTGGGCGAGGTCCCGGTCCGAGAAGCGACCGAGGCCGGGCTCGGTCGAGGGGGTCAGCTCGATCGTTTCCCATCCGCCGGCCGCCCGGGCGAACGTCTCGGCGATCTCGACGAACGACGGGCCCCGAAAGTAGCTCACGGCGGTGTTCGTGGTCTCCAGCGGTGTATGGGACTGGTCCGACACCAACGTTCCGGTCGTGTGCCGGGACTCGAAGTACGCATTGATCGTCGCCTTGACCTCGTCCCGCATCACGTTCAGCACCTGCTGACGGTGTGTGGGCGGCTTCATGCAGGTCAGGTACGAGAAGTCAATGCGACTTCCGTCCGTCCGGATCACCTCGAAGCCGGGGTACGGCCCACGCTGCGGCGGCGCGATCGCGAAGGCGTCGACGCCCGGGCCGATCTTGTCCGCCGCCTCGTGGTGCAGGTCGAGGAGGTCGAGGAGGAGCAGATGGTCTTCCTCCCCGTCGACGATGCTCCCCACGGTGTACCGGTACAGCACCTCCTGTACGGCCTTCCGCGCGTCCCCCTTCATCCGGTAGCGGCGGTGACCGATCCAGAACTCCGGCATTCTCAAACCCTCTCTGTGGGTGCTTACCTGCGTCCGAACCTGCGTCGTTTCGATGCGTTGCTCCACCCGGACTTTTCCTTTGTGGCGCTCGCCGGGCGAGGGCCGGCGCTGCCCGTCGCGGGGCGGTGGATGAGCGTCAGGCCCTCGTGGTCGACCGGATGCCAGCCGTGGTCAAAGGTGCGGAAGGTGTAGCCCTGCTCGTTGTTGGTCGTGTGGGCGAGCAGGGCCCTGCCCTGTCCGGCGTACTGCTGGACCTCGTTCCACAGGACGTCCCGGATCCTGGCAGACGGGTTTCCGATGAAGACGCCGGCGGAGATCTCGAGGAGCCAGCGGGTCAGGAAGCCGCGCAAACCCGCAGGGCAGTTAGTCAGGACGATCACGGTCACCAGGTCAGCGCCATTTCCTCGTAGCCGCTGCCCTCTACGTCGCCGTCTCCGTAGTTCCGGCCTGCAGCCACCCTCCCACCCCTGTCGCTCTGCAGCATGACGATGTCCCACGTGCCGTCCGGGTCCACCGTCCCGGTGTCATCGGTCCCGAGCAGCAGCCGCTTGATGTCACTGACACAGCGGTCAAGCAGCGATGTCTCATGGATGCGGTCGCGCAGTGCCCTGCGGGTACGAGAGCCGACGTCCTCGGTGTCCTCGGCCGCAACCTCGAAGGCCAGCGGGATGCCGATCTCGGTCTTGTACAGGTCGGCGATGTCCAGGACGAAGGAGAGTTCGTGGCCGGAGTGAACGAATCCGAGCCCCGGACTGCAACCGAGCGCCGTGACCACGGCGTGCGCGACGCCGTACATGCACTGGGCGGCCGCGGTGATCGCCTGGTTGACCGCATCGCCCGCGGCGAAGTCCCCCGGGACGTACTTGCGGCCGCGCCACGGTACTCCGGTACGAGCGGACTCGGCGCGGTAGCACTTCTTCACGCGGTCCCCCTCACGTCCGAGGAGCTCACGCCGGGTCAGTCCGGACGGGTCCTCGTCAGGAAACCTCAGCCGGTACATGGCCCGCGCGACGCCCAGACGCGAACGAGCGTTGGCCCACTGCGTGGCCTGGGCTTCGGCGAGTGCCGAGGAGCGGCTCAAAGCTCGGCCGCTGGCGTAGAACCGTACGCCCTGCTCCCCCACCCAGACGACACCCGCACCCGTCTCCCCCAGAACGCTCATCGCCTGGTGGGTGACGCGGGTGCCGGGTCCGAGCAGCAGGGTGCCGATCGTCGCCGAGGGGATGTGGGTGACGCCGTCCGCGTCCGTTGCGGTGATGGCGTTGGCGTCCCGGTGCACCGTGCAGCGCTCCAGGTAGACGAAGGACATGCGTTCGCTCATTCGGGTCAGTTCACGCGGCGTGAGCGCCCCGCTCCGCGAGACGGTCGTCAACGCGTTGCTCCCTGCGGGAGGGGCGCCAGCGTCATCAGTCCGCACCCGTAGGCCTTCGCCTTGCCGAGTCCCTGGGTGAGGGTACGACGCATGAGCGCAGGGTCGGTGACTTCGAGCCGCCCCTCGAAGGTGGCCGTGACCAGCGTGACGGGCTTGCCTCGCCTCGTCCCCGCCGCACGGGACTTGTCGAACACGTGGGAGCGGTGGTCGCGGACGGTCAGTTCGTAGCGGTCACCGTGGTGCTCGCGCCCCTGATGCGTGGTCCCCCCGGGCAGCAGACGCTTCTCCTTGGGCTTCTCGAGGATGCGAAACCCACCGCGGTCCTGACGGCCCTCGTCCAGCAGCCAGCCCATCTGGTGGTACGCGGTCAGATGAGCCGTCCGCTTGCGCGGCTCGTCATCCGTGCGACGGATGTGGTGCACCGGGTTGGCCGTCAGGCGGAACCCCCACGGGGTTCCTTCCGCCAGCCGGTCGAGGAGCGGTGCGTAGGAGCGGGTCTGCCAGCCAGGCCCGTCGACCATGGCCGTCGGCCACCCGGCCTGTTCCACCAGGTGCGTGAGGTCGGGGGCATCGGGGCTCACGAGGAAGAGGAAGACCTCTCCTGGCGCGTTCTGGTCCAGGCGCCAGAGCACCCGAGGGGCGTCGGGCGTCGGCTGGTCGGTGGGCAGCAGCTCGGGGAACGCCGCCATCACGGCGGCGTGCATCACCTGCCGCGAGGACAGCAGACGGCGGGCACCGGTGCGGGCAGTGTTGAGCCGGAAGCGGGTCAGGTACATCAGTCGCTCACTTCCGCCAATACGGCCATCGGATCGTGCTGGTGGGGCACCCGCGGGGTCGAGCGCGGGCGTGGGTTCGGGCGCGCATGCGGGTTGGGCACCTCGACCTCGCTCCGCACGACCGTGCGAAGAGCATGGCGCCGGTGCTCAGCTGCGAAACTCACCGGCTGGTCACGGAGGACATCGGCGTCGCGATCGTCCGCCGACGCCTCGTGGAGAACGGCCAGGCTCACGGTGGGACCGGGTTTCTTCCGTAGCGCGTACCACCGGGAGGCCTGCCACTGCTCGGCACTCAAAGCCTCCCGCAGGCCGACTCCCGCGTGGAGCTTCATCTCCACGGGCTGTGCGGGAGGGCAGGAGCGGCGGCCCAGGAACGGCGGGTACACCGGTGCTTTCAGCGCGCCGTGAAGGTCGGTGACCAGGCCGTGGTCCCCCTCGACGGCGGCGACGAACACGGCGTCGGCCAGGTAGCACCGCTCGGACAGCGGCATCGCCTTGTCGGTGTCCCCGTGATGTGCGGTCTGGAAATCCCACAGTCGCGTGCCCGGCTGGTCGATGCGCACCCCGAACCGCAGTGCCGCGAGCGGCGCCAGCCGCTCGTCGTCGCCCCGCTGGATGCCCTTCGCCGCGGCGAGCAGGCCGACGACGCCGCTCTTGGTCGGGGCGGACTCGGTGGTGCGGCGGGCGAACCGGGCCGCGGCCCCCCACGACTGCAGGGGGCCGGCGAGCCTGAGGGTCAGGACGGTCATGCGGGCGTCTCCAGGTGCTCCGCAACGGCCTGGCCCACGGCGGAGACGAGCTCGCGCAGCGATTCCGCCTCGATGCCGACTCCGCTGAGCTTCTGGGTGTTCGGGCCGACTCGCAGGACCCAGGTGAGGGTGGCCTCGTCGCCATAGGCCTTCTCGACGGACGGGATGTATTCGGCCAGGCGCTCGACGGCTCCGCGGAGGTGGCCCCCCTGAGCATGGAGCACCGGGTCCTCGAAGGCGGAGACGAAGCTGACGGGGCGGGTGCTGCGGAGCTTGACGACCACGGCGTCGGGGAGGGTGTGGTTGCCGAAGGTGTTGATCTTGCCCTGGGGCAGGGAGTGGATGAACCCGTCGACGAAGGCTTCGACAGCGCGACGGACCGGAGTCGTGAGGGGTTCGTCCTCCCGCAGCCCCTGCCCGAGGTTGTCGGCCAGCTGGTGCACGCCGAGTGCCGCGTACCGGTAGAGCGTCGCGGAGTTGAAGTCGACCGTGCCGATCATGCCGGCGCCGGGCTCGTCGTCCTCGTTCCTGTCGTCGACGGCGGTGAAGTAGTCGGACTCGTTCTCGACCTTGTGGACGCTGATCGCGTGAGCGACCTGTACGGCGGCGTCGACGTTGATGTCGGTGACGTCGGCGACCATCCGGCCGAAGAGCGCGATGTCGACGGAGTGGCGAGTGTCGGCCAGCTGCTTCGCCCGGGCCTTGTTCACCTTGTCCTTGAAGAACGCCTTGCTGTCGGCAGCGGCCTCGGCGGCGAGACCGGCCAGGCCGTCGAGCTGACGCGAGCTGAGGAAGAGCAGGTACTTGGCCTCGGGCAGCGGCTCCGGTCCGCCATTCTTCGCCGCGGTCTCCGCCTTGCGCTTGGGCACGGCGATCTGCAGACCGGCGGCCTGGACGACCTCGGCGGCGAGCTCCTCCGCCCGCTCGCCCTTGAGAGACGCATCGAGGGTCCCGATCCTGTCGGCCAGCACCTCGACGATCTTCTTGGTGCGGACGCCGAGCTCGCCCGGTTCAAGCAGCTGCTTGTCCTCGAAGTACTCCCGCGTGGCGCGCTTCCAGGCCTGGCTGGAAACGCGGGCACGCGGCACTCCCCCGTACACGGCGGTCTTCGGAGCGCCGGTGTCATCCCGGTTCAGATTGCTCGGCGGGACGGTCTGCAGCGCGTGCACGTCCAGGAAGAGGTGGTTCACGAAGCGTCCTTGTCAGTGGTGTCGGGGTTGGTGTCGGTGACAGCGAGACGGGCGGTGGCACCGCTCACGGAGTGGCCTCGTGCTCCTGGGGTTCCTTTCCGTCCTTCTCGCGCCAGACGTGGAAGGAACGGCCCCAGGCGGTCCGGACCGTGTCCACTCCACCGGGCCGCTGCCACTGGTAGAGCTGTCCGGCGAGCAGGGAGTAGTCGAGGGGCACGTCTTCACGGCGCAGAAGCAGGACGATGTCCCGCAGTCGCTGGGCCAGCGTGGACAGGTCGGATGCCTTCCCGGCACGTACGAGTCGCTTGCGCAGCGCATCGTCGATCTCACCGGCCGGCATCAGTCGGCGCACTGCGGCGCCGAGGCCCCGGGGAGAGCCGGTCCTGTCCAGCTGGTGTACGCCCGCACTGCGCGACTGCTGGTGCAGGGCCCACAGGGTGAAGGCCATGAGCAATGCCTCCTCGGCCCGCTCCAGCTCCTCTTCGCTCAGGGGGCGTCCCTCACGTCGGCCGCCCTGCAGAGCGTCGAGATCGACCAGATCCCACAGGTCGAACACCTCGGCCGCGCTCTTCCCGGCCTCGCGGCTGAGCCGAGCGCGGGCGGCGACGGCCTTGGCCTGGTCGGTGAGGTAACCGCGCTGCCAACTGCCGATGCGTTGGTGGGCGAAGTCGGAGACCAGCTTGTGAACGGGCATCGATGCTGTATGGGTCGTCATCAGGCATGCACCTCTAAAGGGATTCCTCCGCCACGCCCGGGTCGGACGGGTGGTCGGACGGGAAGGACTGACCGAGGCACGTGCGAAGCCGTGCCCTGAACCAGCGTTCGGCCAGCGTGGAGTTGAGCCACACGCTTCCCTGCTTGGTCGGAACGGTGCGCCCCTCCCAGGCCAGGTCTCCCGCGTCGGCGACCATCTGTCTGCCGAGCCGGAGGACGATCCCGTACGCCTGCCGCTGCCATGCGTCCCGCTGCTCGACGGGGTCGTCCTTCGAGCCCAGGGCGGCGAGCCACGTACGGTAGGGGCCTTCGAGCGCAGCGAAACCACGGTCTCGCGCGACGGTGCGGGGACCTTCGTTCTCCGTGCCGGCAGCACGTTCCAGGTCGGTGGCCAGATCGCCGAGCGTCTTGACCGCCTCGTCGGCGTCGCCGGCCGCGTCGATCGCCTGTTGCGCGTACTCGCGGTCCTGCTCGTGCAGGAGGACGACGTCCATCGTCAGGTGGTCGTCGACGACTTCGTCGACGACGGACTGCTGCGTGCCATAGGCAGTTCCGACGATCCGGGCCTGGACGAGGAACCCCCGAGACAGTTTCCGGCTCGTCACGAGGCGGGCCACCCATTCCAGAATTCCGGGCCGCAGGTAGAGAGGGACGCCGTCGGTGCCCTTCTTCATCTGGTGACGGTCGGCCACCAGCGCCATGACCCCGCGCCACGCGGAACGCGCGGGATCGTGCTCCCGCGGCAGATAGATCGGGGACTTGCCATGCTTCTTCTCCTGCGCCTGACTGCGGCGCCACGCGGACATCGGCTCGTGCTTGTGCATGTTGCGTGCGGAAAGCGGATCGCCGTAGCCGAGGACGACGCCGTGCACCCCATCGGCATCAGCATGCAGCCGCAGGCGCCGACTCTGCCAGGTGTACAGGTCGCGGAACCCGGTCGGAACGCGCTCCGCTCCCCCGGGTCCGCTCGGCTCCCGCCGCCATGCAGGACGGTCATCGGTCCCGGACACGATCCCGCTCGTGTCCGCCGCCACGAGGTTCAGCAGCAGCGTCTCCCGCAGATCGTGGCGCCCTTCGACAAAAACTCCACCGAGGTTCCCGGCCCAGCCGACGCCCAGGGGGTAGACCTTCCCTCCCTTGGCTCGGTCGTCACCGACGACGCCGCTCTTGATGCCGGAGGTGTCGTACGCATGGGCGTGCACCACCCATCGCGCCGCTTCCGCGAAACTCAGCCGGTCGACCGCGGGCAACCGCGCCGAGAAGAACGGCTCACCGTTGGGCACGTCCGCCACGATCCGGTTGAGCGAGGAGACTTCGTCCTTCGCCGTCCTCAGCCCGGCGGTCTGGAAGAAGGGCACCTCGGGGTCGAGCAGGTCGAACGAGCCCCGGTGGACGTCGAGATACTTCCCCACACCTGCGAAGCAGTCCTCGTCGCTCCACAGCGCCGACCAGTGCTCGATGTCCTTCGGCCCGCCAAGCGCGTCATGGGCGATCGCGAGGAGGAGCCGTGTCAGTGCGAACTCCTGCGTGGGCAGATCACCCGCGATCCGGCGGATGTCGCGAGCCTGCTCGAAGACCTCACGCAACGACAGTTCGCGTTCGTTCCCGTCCCGTTGGAGCACGGGGATCCACGGACGCTCCGTCAGGTCGAACGACAGGGCACTCCCGCCCACCTCGCTTGCCCCACTCGTCTCAGACACGGGTTACCTCAAGTCCCTCAGTTTTGGAGTACCGGAGCGAGAAGCCTGCCAGCTGGGTCTGACAATCCTCGTCGAGAGGGAGGATCAGCTGGCCGGCGAGCCAGGGACTGTCCTTCGACTGCCAGGCCGGTACGTACAGTTCCTCGAGCTCACGGATGGCTCGGCTCATCACTTCGTGGTACGAGAACTGCACGGGCAGGCGCAGTCCACTCGCGGCCGCCGTGCGGGCGGCCAGCCGCGCCGGTACCTGGTCCCAGGGCAGTTCCAGCCCGCCCAGCTGCCGCCCGCGGCGGTCCTGACCGAGCCACGGCACGGTCGTCATCGTCCCGTCGCCACGCCTCTGCACGACGACGACCTCCAGACCGTCACGTGTGTCGCGGACCTGAGCCCGTCCCTCGGGAGTGTCATCCGCGTCTCCCGCGCCGGCGGCCACCCATCCGATGAGCGGTTCCCCGGCCTTGCGGACGTCGTCCAGCCGGAACGTCGCCGCTCTCCTGGCCTGGTCGGCGCAGTGCTCCTCGTGCTCGCCCCAGGCCTCGTCCAGTGCCTCGGCCCAGCCCTCGGGTGCCGCCCGGTCTTCGGCGTACGCGCCCTGTACGAGCGGGCTGATGTCTTCCGGCAGGCGCACGGGCACGGGGTCCGTCCCGTCGAAGTGCGGGAGCAGGACGGCGGCCGAGCGCAGCAGCAGGTACCTTCCGTACACCGTGGCGGACCCTCGTACCGGCACCGGCACGGTCCCTCCCCAGTCGGCGCCCGTCACCAGACACCGTGGCTCGCGCAACATCGCCGGCCGGTCCCCCTGGCACTCTCCGCGCTGATGCCGATGCAGACGCCCCATGCGCTGGAGCAGGAGGTCCACGGGGCACAGGTCGGTGACCAGGAGGTCGAAGTCTACGTCGAGGGACTGCTCGGCGACCTGGCTCGCGACGACGATGTGTCTGCGCCGGGGGCGATCGGACTCCTCTCCGGGCGGCCCGAACCGCCGAAGGAGCTCCTTGTCGTTCTCCGCTCGGTCGAGGTCGAGGAAGCGGGCGTGCGCCACGGTGACGTCGTCGTCTCCGAACCTCTCCCTCAGCACGCGTACCGTCTCCAGTACGCGCGTCACGGTGTTGCGCACCACCAGCACGCACCCGCCCTCCCGCAACTCCTCTGCCAGCCTGTCCGCGAGGATCCCGAAGTCGTCGTCGAGGCGTTCCACACGCACCGAGACACCGCGGCCGGATGTCTCAGGACGCCGCACGACGGGAGTTCCGCCCGGGGCCACCGTCGTGAGCAGCGGGTACTCCCCCGCCGACGCGACAGCGTCGAACGCTTCTCGTGCCGTGACGTCCCCCGCACCCGCATAGGCCTCGACGAGTTCCCTGCGTCGGGCTGCGGGAAGCGTCGCCGACAGGATGACGACCGGTACCCGGTAGGCGCCGAGCCACGACAGCACCCGGTCGAGATAGACACTCGTGTACGTGTCGTAGGCGTGCGCCTCGTCGATGACGACGACCTTGCCGGCGACCGCCAGGTGCCTCAGCGCCAGGTGCTTGCTCTTGAGCCCGGCGAAAAGAAGCTGGTCCACGGTCCCGGCCACGAAGGACGACAACATCGCCTTCTTTCGTCCCCGCAGCCAGATGTGGGCCACCAGTTCCGTCACAGCCGCGCGCACGCTCGGGGACGGGTTCTGCGTCTCTGTCCCGGCGTCCAGCTCGACAGCCGCGACCTGCCCGACTTCCATGAGATCGGTGTATGTGTCGTTCAGCGCGGCCTTGGAGTGAGCGAGCAGCACTGAATGCCGCTGGCATTCCAAAGACGGCAGTCTCTCCAGCCACTTCAGCAATCGGGGAAACATCGCGTTGCCTGTGGCCATGGTCGGCAGAGCGAAGAACACTCCCCCGGCCCCGGACCGGGCGGCGAAGATCTCCGCCACGGCCAACGCGGCCTCGGTCTTCCCCTCCCCCATCGGTGCCTCGATCACCATCAGACCCGGCGCTGTCATGGACCTGGCCAGCTCGACCGCCGCCGCCTGGACAGGACGCACCGTCGCTCCCTTCGGGAGCGCGAACCTGGAGGCGAACAACTCGTCCACGTCCGCGGGCGGTTCCATGGGACGCCACGGTCCCGGCAGGTTGAGCCCCCGCCACGCGGCTGCCGCCCGCTCGGCGCTGCTCCGCGGGACGTCCTGCGGGTAGTACGGGAAGAGCTCCGGATTGCTGGCGATCCAGTCGGCGACGATCACCAGCGCCGTCAGCAGCACCTGCACGGGCTGCGGCAGCTTCACCGCGGCCCACTCGCCCAGCCGGTCCCGCACACCGAACTCGTCGGCACACGCGTCCAGCAGCTCCGACTGCACCCGACGCCACAGGTGCCGACTCGCACCCGTCGACCGCAGCAGGTGCCCGCGATTGTCCAGCGCGCTGATCTGTCCATACTCGGGCGGCACTCCGTGGTGTCCACCCACGACCACGGAGAACTGATCGCACTGCTCGGGCGCCCAGCCGCAGCGCTCCTCCAGCCACTCCCCCAGCAGCGCCTGACTGGCCAGCGCGTGCGGCGCCAGTCTGCGGTCCGGGCCCATCTGCCCGTACGACCGCATCTCCAGACCCACGTCCCGCATTCGGTCGGCCAACGCCTCGACCTGACAGGCGAACGCGGGCGTGGCCTTGCCGATGTCGTGCACCGCGGCCAGCCACATGATCAGCCGACGCCCATCGGCCTCGCCCCCGGGCAGCACCTCGCCGATCAGCAGGCGAATCTGCGCGGGAATCCACTCGTCCCACAGCACCCCCGCCACAGCCGCGCTGTCATCCATGTGCTGCCACAAGGGCAGCCAACCGTCGCAGTCCCTGTCGTACTTGCCCCACAGCGCGAGCACCGGTCCCTCAAGTCTGCTGCGAAGGCCTGAACGGCCCTCCCCCTCACGTGCCATGGGAGATGCATACACGGCACCGAAGGGTGTGACGGCTCGAACGAGACAAGATCCTGAGTTCAGCATCGGCTTGCACAGAACTGACACACCGCAAGCAATCAACCCCGTAGTGTGAACAGTTTCCTCCCGCCACAGTGACGTCCCCGCCACGCCCGACAAGGTGCTGGGACACCACGAAGCCCCTGCCCTTCCGCGAGGAAGAACAGGGGCTTCGTATCTTCGGGGCTACGCCTCTCGTACGAGCCCGGCGGCAACCTGCTGCAGGATGGCCCCGAGCGAAGCACGAGCCTGCGGCGAGAGATCACCTCGCATGTCCGCGACCACGGCTTCGACACCACTGCTGCGCCGGAAGTAACGCAGGATGAACGCGCTTCGCTGAATCGGATCGAGCCTGGCGAAGGCCATGTCCATGAGGGCGACGCCGTCATCCCACGGCAATGCGACAGCGGGATCGGCCGGAACGACAGCCGTGTTCCGCGGTTCCGGGACGACGACGGCCGACTCAGCGAGGTCGGCGACCTCGGTGGCCACCCCTTCCCCGCTGGGTTCGGACGCTTCCGCCGAAGACTTCAAAACCGGGTTTTGAACCGCCGGGATCGGCGGCTCCGGAACAGCAGCCCGCTTACGCGGGGCCTTCGGCTCCTGTGCCTTCCGGATCTCCTCAGCCGCGACAGCCCTCTGCTGCTCCGGGTCCTGGATCTTGGCGATCTTCTCCGCCGTCTTCACCTTGATCTGCTTGGTGTCGACGACGTCACGCAGGTCAGGCGGGAGGTTGAGCAGTGCCAGCCGGTTGGAGACGTACATCTGCGACTTGCCGATGCGCTCCGCGACCTTCTCCTGGGAGCCATGCCTCTCGACCATCCGCTGCAGGAACTCCGCCTCCTTGTAGGGAGGGATGTTCTTGCGGTGGATGTTCTCGATGACAACGGCTTCATCGACCTTGTCGTCGTCCTCGTTGCCGAGGCGGTCGCGTACCCGGATCTCGAACTTCGTCCAGCCGAGCTGCTTCGCCGCGTGGAAACGCCGGTTGCCCAGGATGATGACCCACTCGGCGTCACCGATACGAGCGCCGTGCTCGGGCTTGAGGCGGAGGAAGGCATCACGGGACAGGGCGACGGCCGGCTGCAGCTGGCCGACCGACTTCATCGACTCCTTGAGCTCGCGGAAGTCGGAGTCCTCATCGGTGTAGTCGACCCCCGTCCGGGGGTTGTCCGGGTTACCGGCGAGCGTGTGCATGTACACGGTCGTCGGCTGCGCGTCCGTCTTTACGGCCTCATCAGCGGAAGCCCGCTTGCTTCCGGGCTTCCCGGGACCGTCGAGCAGGTCGGTCCAGGGCTTCTTCGCCGCCATCAGCGAGCACCCTTCTTGCCGGCGCCGAGCTCGAGGGCCAGCTGATAGAAGTCCTCGCGGGCCTCCATGGCGACGCGGTTCTTCTTGTACTGGGTGACGACGGTGCCCTCGAGGGCGGCCCGGGTGTGCACCTTGTAGTGGCGGATCACGGTGTTGGCCAGGTTCCAGCCCTGAGCCCGCACGAAGTCCTTGGTCTGGTCGAGGTCGGCTTCGCCGTCGCGCGGGTCCCAGTTGTTGATCACAACGAGGTAGGGAATGCCGAGCGGCTTCACCACTTCCTCGATGGTGTCGCGGGTCGGCATGAAGCCGAGCGGCTCCGGCTCGACGGGGACGATGATGTCGTCGGCGTTGGTCAGCACGGCGCGCATGGCATCAGCGGCCGTGCTCTTGCCGAACGGGTCGCCGGCCTCCTCCTTCTCGTCCTCGGGAAGGTCCATCCAACCCGGGGTGTCGATGAAGGCGTGCTTGATCTTGCGGGACTTCTTCAGGTGGGAGAACAGCTCCAGATCGTCCTTGGAGTTGATCTGCTCGAAGGAGAAGGGGAGGTCGTGCCCCACCCGCTCCGACCACCAGGTGGTGGATCCCTGAGGGTCGGCGGAGACGGCGGCGACGAAATGGGGGTCGCCTTCGGGGGCTGCGCCCAGGACGTGGGCGGTGATGGCCGCGGTGTTGACGGTGAGAGTCGACTTCCCGACTCCGCCCTTGCGGTTGATGAGCGCGGTAATCCGTGCCATGGGTGGTACTCCTGATGCTCCGTATGCTTCCCAGCCAGGTCGGCTGGTACTAGCGGACGTGGACAGGATGCCACGTCTCCCCTCCTTCGCAGGCACTCCGGCACGGCGGGTTCAAAACCGGGTTTTGAACCCGCCGCCCCGTCCGGGCCCCGATCACCTCTCCCGACTCCCCCGGGCTTCCTGTCTTTCCCGGCCCCACAGACCATCAGCGAACCAACTCACCTGGGCTTCTGGCTCAGCGACCCCGTCGTGCTGAGGGAAGCACCGAGGATGCTGAAGCGTGTCCTTCCGGTTCACCCCCTCCGTCAGCCGCGTACAACATGCACGACCCCTGGGGCTGGTATTTGCATGCGCCGACCATGCTGAATGCCCATTTCGTGGCACTGCCCAGAGAGCGCCCTTGATCCAAGCGGAACGGACCGGCGCACAGCCGTTACGGCCCCCAGCGGCCGGCTTCCAGGAACACCAACGCGTCCGCCTCCCGCCACGGCCTCAACCGCGCGGACGGACAACCCGCCGAAGGACCATCGCCCGGCTGGCAGCAGCCTCTGTCCTGCGTGACGGAACCGCTGCCGCAGCAGCCTGAGGAGAGTGCCAAGAGTGTGACCGCCACGCCCCTGGCTCATAACCCTGGCCACCCTTGAGAACACGCACTCCTGCAGCACATGGACGGTCGGCATCATCCAGCTGAGGATCAGAAACAGGGGGAGACGTCGGCATCAAGCCCGCCCTCCCATGAACCACCACCCCACGAATGCTTCAAAACCCGGTTTTGAAGCGAGGGCCCGCGGCAGGCAACTCACCCTGGCCGGCCGACGACCGCCTGACCTGTCTCAACGAGGCTTGACCAGTCTCACCGGAGTTAGACGGGACGGTCTTTGTCCCATCGGGGTTTGACTGCTGGTGGATCTGAGGGCGTGGTCGTGCGGGTTACTGCGGGCCCTGGGTACTCGCGGTCGCTTCACGGTCGGCGAGGAAGGCATCGAGGAGTTCGAACAGGACCTTGATGGCCCGCTGCTCGTCCTCGGGTGACAGGTCCCACATGTTCTCCCAGCGGTGCGGCAGAGCAATGTGCAGGATTTGACTCGCCAGCCGTGGTTGCAGTCTCGACCTCGGCGGACGACCAGCCACTCGTTGGTGCGGTCTCCATCGGTCGTCACCAGATGGCTCCAAAGGGCGCCGTCGGCCGGAACCTCCGAGGTTGCTTCCAAGAACGCTGCGACTGCAGCCTGTGGTGCGTCCCCGCCAGCGCCGCCGTCCGTGAGGGCGGCGGCCCTCACGGACAAGAGCGCGAGCTCGCCTCCGCCACCGGCGATGACGAGCTCGCCCGTCGACGTGCAGCCCAGCGCAGACACCGGGGTGCCGGGGCACCGGCAAGCACGTCATGGCCGACCACGTGTGGTGCCTCGATGTCGACCTCCATGAGGGCTCCGGTAGGGGTTCCCACCCACAGCACACCGGGTCGGGCTCCGAATGCGATGTTGTGGCGTGACCAGGCGCGCATCTGGTCACGCCACTCTTGCGGGTACGGGTACCCGGGGTTGGGTTCGCCGAGGGTCGTCGCCAGAACGCGGCGGAGCGCGGGGAACTCGAAGGCCTCCAACGAGTTCTCGTATGCGTTGCCGCGGATCGCAAGATGACGCCCATCCGTACTGAAGATCGGCGTCTCGTAGCCGTCGGCATCCAAGATCAGTGCACGGCGCAGCACGCGCATCACCGCGGGCGTCGCCTCAGGATCGATCCGCGCGAAGAGGCCGAGCATCGCTCCCTGATCGCTCGCGAGCGTGGCGATGAGACCGCTGCCAGGATGCTCCGTGACGCCTGTGTCCCAACGGGGCCCGGTGCTGACGACACGCGAAGCGAGATCAAGATGTGGACCGCTGGAAGTTGCGGGGCCAGGCCGACAACCAGGGGAAGCCGCGGTGGCACACCAACCGCTCGACCGTCTGCCCGTCACTGTCCTGCAGGCGTGCCACGACCTCGATTGCAGTCATCCGAACGCCGTAGGCCTCGGCGAGTCAGGGGCAGAATCTGGGCTGGGGGAGCGGGCAAGGGCGGGGGCCAGTCCTGCTTGGCACGGAACCAAACGCCCAGCAGAACTGAGACTGTCACAGCTCTGCCGAACCTAGACAGGCGATAGGGGAGTGACCTCCTTCGATGCCCTCGCGTCTCATGGCTTCAAAACCCGGTTTTGAAGAACGAGTGACAGGGCCGATGGAGCCCACACCGGTACCGCTCGATCCGTGTCCCGTCCTGCTGACTCCGTGCACGGACGTCGGGCCAGAATTTCGTGCAGTTCCAGAGGTCTCGTCAGACGTGCTTCGTAGTATCGCCAGGACATCGGTCACTGCAGACCCGGAGAGCACCTATGACCAGTGCTGACGGTACCGAGATCCACCGTGCTTGGAGCCGCTTGACGCACTTGATGAACGGCAATGCCCCGTGAACGCCGCGGCGCTACGCCCTCCAGCGGCAGTTCAGAAGATCATGACAGCAGAACAGACGATCGGTTTTCCGTTCCCGGTTGAGCTCCGTAGCCGGCTGACATTCGACAATGGCGTATAGCTCGCGGACAGCCGCCCGGATCAAGTCCTGGCACACGGCGACGGGGCTTCTTCCCGGCAGCAAGCGCTCCCTGTCCACCGCCCTAATCCCGCAGGCTTACCAGCGACTGATGCCTGCCCCTGGGGAAGCGAATCCTGGCGAGCCGTGGTGAAACCCGCGATGGGTCCCCTTCGCGGGGGACGCGACCGGATGTGTGGCTTCTTCATCAGCACCGGAAACCACACAGTGGGGGAGTGGAGAGAGCACAGGCGCCTCGCCACCGATGTGTTCCCGTACCTGGCCGCATTCTCCGAGTACGTCCTCACAGACCGCGCACCAGCACCGCATGGACTCTGCTCGACTGCGGGCTCATCTACGAACGCTCCTTCGCCGGCCGCTCGTGCGCGAGTCCATTCGCTGCGCCATCCGTGGCACGGCCGACGAGGCGCGGAAGCGAAGGGTTCTCGGCTCCCGCGGTGGTCGGCTGCCGAGTATCGACCCGGCCGACGGCCGCGAAGGCCTCGTGGTCGAGCGCGGGATCAACCGTCGAACCAGGTACCGTGCCGTCGCCACTCAACACGTCTCGTCGCAACCATCAACACACGGCTGTGACCGCCGGCATCACGCCACAGGATCCACGTTCCACTCCTCGGGCAAATCGCTGCCGAGAGGGTACAGACGAAGTCGTCCTAGCGCACGAGTTGTAATCCTGGCAGCCAGGCCCCCCCTCCCCCCCCTCCCCCCGGAACACCACCTCATGGGTGAAGCCGGACGACCGGCCCAGCTCTGCCTCGTCCAGAACACGAGCAACTGCCTACCAGGAGCTGACGCCCGGGCAGTACCCGGTGGAGTGGTTGCTGATCTCTCCGACGGCCCACCGGCCTACTTCACGGGCGAAGCCGAGCTCATCGACGCCCAGGAACCATGCCTCCACCGACACAAGCCACGTGCTCGCTACGACGCGGCGCCAGCCGAAACACACCGCCCGTTCCCACGCAGGAAGTGAACGGTTCGACCGGCTCCGCTGGTCCGACATATCAGGGACTCCGCCCCCCGCACATTCGTCCAAGCCTCGCCAGTTGCTGCCCTTCGTGGACAGGTGGACCCGCTGAGAGCCGGTCCGGAACTCCGGGCAATCGCGTCGATCGCTTCCCGATCACCTCTCCACCGGCCCCCACGTTTCGGTGTCCGGTCCGGGAGCGGCGGCTCGCTCCGCGCCCCCTACGGATCAGGCAGCGGCACACCCGCACCGACTGGGCAAGCAGCCCGCCGGTCATGCCTAGTCCCACCAGAACGACCAGGAAGTCCACCCATGAGGTCGGTGGCGTACTCAGGGAAGGATGGGGGCGGGTCATCGACGATGTTGTTCGCGGTCGAGAGCACGTGTTCCAGAGTGAGCAGGTTCGTGTATTCCGCTTCAACAGAAGGCCTCGCGACCGATCCATGCAGCTCGCTGCCGAACACCGCCACGATCTGGGCACCGAAAAGGTTTTCCCAGCTCCACAGGAGCACACACAACAGAGGCAGCGGTACCTCCGCGGACCCAGCCGATCGACGCCAGAGCATCACTACTACAGCAGGCAGGTACGAGCGCGAGTCGACACTCACCCAGTCCGAACGGTCCCGTCTCGATGAGTCAGGTCAGCGGTTTTGCCGCCGCCTCTAGATTCGAGTCCTCGGACTCAACCGGCATCTGCGGTGCCTGGGCCGGCCATTGCTCGTAGGGTGACCCAGGAATGCAGTCATGGATCGGCCCCTTCAGGTCCGGCGCCGGTGGCGGGTCCATCACATGGCATCGTCCCCGCATGACTGACATCGCCGCTAAAGCCATGGCCTCAGGCCAGCCAGATGACCGCGCTGCGTCCACCCTGCGGTTCGCCAGGGAACTCATCTCCAGGACGGCAACTCCCCGGGCCCTGGCCGAGCACTCATGGTTACTTGCCGTCCTGTCCATCGTGGTCCTGATCGGACTTCCGACCCTTTTCTGCACCCCGGGGGACAAGGCCCAGGTGATCGTCGCGGTGCCGGTGTGGTTCACGATCCTGCTCCAGCTGACCGCTGCCGTGATCTCCTCCTGGCACGCCTGACCTGGGGCCATGGCGGAGCCCTTTCCACGTCGACCGTTCCTCGAGCCTGGAGGGCAGGATCGAGGCAGCCAGGAGCAGGATGCGCGACCGGGCCGCATTCGTGGCGGAGCGCGAGCTTCAGATCATCGTCTACCACTTCCACCTCGATGAGTCCGCATCCCTGATGAGCGTCATCGCTGTGCATCCCGACTCGGCGTCGATGGAACGGCATCTGGAACTCGGCGGACCGAAGTTCCACGCTTTCGGGGGCGCTGATCCGTATGCACTCCATCGACACATACGGACAGCCGAGCCCAGCAGTCGTCGACCAGCTCTGCCAGAAGGTCGAATACCTCGGCGGGACGTCCCACACCCTCCACACCCTCCAGGCAGGCTTCAGCCGACTGGAACTCATCTAGGAGCCGTTCGTGCCGGGCCGAATCACTTGGCCGACGACAGGATCGGAGCCTCGCAAGAGCAGAAAGACAGCCAGCCGGCGATGCGTCGGGGAGGAGCTCTCCCCGCACCCGTCTCCCGCCGCCCTCAACCCCAGCGCCTACGTATACGCCCAGCCATCCGACCACCACCTCGACCGCGATCGGACTCGGCCGGAACCCCAACCAAGGGGATGACGACGGCAACCCGGACAGCGAAGGTCGCTTCATAAAGTCCCCGACTTCGGTCGCTTCGGTCGCTCTGGTCGCTGCGATCCTTCAGTCGCTCCAGCCTCTCAGTCGCTGCCCCAAAGAACCCAGCGACTGAACGGCAGCTACCGTCGCTGCTTCAGTCGCTGATAAAAAACCGCAGGTCAGAGCCTGTCTACTCCCAAGAACAGCGACTGAAGCGACTCAAGCTCTACATATCAGCCGTACAGATCGCGCGTGTGCGCCTGATATATAGGCATCTACAGTCGCTTCAGTCGCTGTTTTGGTAGTCACAGCCCATCTGACCTGCAGTTTTTCCCAGCGACTCAACACAGCGACTAAGAGCGACTCAGTAGCTCCACCGATCGCCCAGTCGCTGGATCGCTTTTCACCCGCGACGCGCCGTGATCCAAGTGGCACGACCGAACGCATGTTTTCGCTAGGCTGTCTCCATTGTTGAGTCGCTTCAGTCGCTATTGGGGGAACGAAATGCCTGCTGACCTGCGGGTTTCCTCCAGCGACTCTTCAGTCGCCGGCCCCTGGCAGCGAGGCCCGGACCCGCTCACGCTGGCTCGCTGGTGCGCAAGCCACGGCTGGCCCGTCCACCCGCTCGCCCCGGGCAAGAAGACGCCCGCTGCAAACTGCCCTGCCTGCCGGGAACCCGGACACGACCACCGGACCTGCGCCTGCAGAGCCGAAGGGCGCTGGTGTCATGGCTTCCACGCCGCGACCCTCGATAACACCCGCATCCAGCAGTGGTGGGGCCCCCGGCGTCAGATGGGCGTCGCCGTCGCCTGCGGACCTGCGAACCTCGTCGTCATCGACATCGACGCCCACCCGGGTCTGCCGCCGTCCAGGGACCGGCTCCTGCCCGGCATCGAGATCGCCGAGGGAATCGACGTATCAGCGATGACCACGGGCTTCCACACGCTGGCTGTCCTCGCAGCCCTCCGGGGCCAGGAGAGCCCTGCCAACGACACCACCACGTTGCGGGTGCGCACCCCCTCCGGCGGCCTGCACGTCTGGTACCGCACCACGGACTCCCGCCGCTGGCAGTGCTCATCCGGATCCGGCAAGAACCGCGCGCTCGCCTGGCAGGTCGACGTCCGTGCGGACGGCGGCTACATCATCGCGCCCGGTACCACCACGGACGCCGGCGTCTACACGCCACTGGGCACCGTACGCACCCCGGCTCCGCTCCCGGCCTGGCTCGCTCAGGAACTCCAGCGCACCCACCACCTGCCGGCCGCCCACGTACAGGCTCCGCGTCCGGTCCCTGGCAGGGCCCGCCAGGCCGTCTCAGCCGCCCGCCACGGAGGAAACCCGGTACTCGCCATGCTCACCGGTGTCCTCTCCGAGGTCGCCGACTGCGCCGGAGTCACCGAGGGCGCCGGATTTTCAGAGAAGCTCAACAGAGCCGCCTACACCCTCGGCGGCCTCGTCGCAGGCGGGCATCTCACCGCCCGCGATGCGGAGGACGCGCTCATGGAGACTGCCCGCCATGCCCGCCCCGGGCAGGAGCGCAGAGCCGAGGCGATCGTCCGCAGTGGCATGACCGCAGGCGCCAAGCGCCCGCTCGATCCCGGGAGTCGCCCGTGACCACTCCCACAGGCGGCGAGCCGAACATGCTCTTCGACTTCGATCCGCACGGCCTGGCCGCGCAGATCATCGCCAAGTCCACCCCTGCCCTTCCACCCCAGCAGGTCGATGACGGCCCGCAGAGCTGGGTGCCCGGCGGGGCCACCGCCCACGGCCTGGTCCCGGACTCCCTGACCGACCGCGGCAACGCCAAGCTGTTCGTCAAGCTGTACCAGTCCGACTTCCGCCATGTCCCGGGCCTGGGCTGGTACCGCTGGGACACCACCCGCTGGCAGGTCGACGAGGACGACTCCGTGCTCTGGGCAGCGGGGGAGATCGGTGAGCACCTGGCCACCACGGACCCGTCCGGCGAACACGCAGTGGAGGCTCTGCGCAAACACCGCCGCCGTGCCCTGAGCACCTCCGGCATCAACGCGATGCTCATCCAGGCGAAGTCCGCCCCCGGCATGGTCCTCAAGGCCGAGTACCTGGACGCCGACCCGTACGCCCTGTGCACCCCCGCGGGCATCGTCGACCTGCACACCGGGCTCCTGCGCAAACCCGACCCGAACAAGGACTTCCACTCGCGCTCGACCACCGTCGGCCCCGCTGCGATGCCCATCCCGCGGTTCCTGCGCTTCCTCGACGACACCTTCGGCAACGACTCCGAAGGCGCCCAGATGAACGGGTTCCTGCAACTGCTGCTCGGCTACTCGATCACCGGCGACGTCGGCGGCCAGGTGATGCCGTTCCTCTTCGGCGCGGGCAAGAACGGCAAGTCCGTCCTCCTCGACGTGCTGATGAAGCTCCTGGGTGACTACGCGGACGCGGCCCCGCCCGGCTTCCTCATGGCCCGACCGTATGAAGGCCATCCCACCGACCTCGCCGAGCTCCACGGCCGACGCGTCGTCGTCTGTTCCGAGGTCAAGCCCGGCGACAAGTTCGACGAAGCCCGGGTCAAGCTCCTGACCGGCGGCGACCGCATCAAGGCCCGCCGCATGCGGCAGGACTTCTTCTCCTTCAACCCCACCCACAAACTCTGGCTCCTGGGCAACCACCGCCCCGAGGTCGGCACCGGCGGCTTCGCCTTCTGGCGTCGCATGCGCCTGATCCCCTTCGAGCGAACCGTCTCCGACGACCGCAGGATCGACAACCTCGCCGATATCCTCGTCGCCGAGGAGGGCCCGGGCATCCTGAACTGGCTGATCGACGGCGCCCGCCGTTACCTCGGGGGAGAGAAAGACCTTACGGGCCCCGACAAGGTCCGCATCGCCACCACCGCCTACGCCGAGACCGAGGACCACACCGGCCGCTTCTTCGACGAGGTATGCGTCCAGGGCCCCGACTGCCGTACCGAGCAGAAGACCCTCTACGACGCCTACCGCGCATGGTGCTCCAGCGAGGGATGCCTCGCCATGAGCAGCCGTACTTTCGCTGCCCGGGCACGCGAGCTCCTCGGGCTGTCCTCCCCGAAAGAGATGATCTTGTCGAATTCGAGGAAGTACTACCCTGGTATCGGACTGCTCGCCCACGAGGAGACGTCATGAGTTCCCTGATCAGCGAGAACGATCTCAAGCACGAGACCGAGCTGGTCTGGCTCGAGGACGTGTCCCGCCTCGACTACGTCCGCCAGAGCCTCGACCGCCTGCCCACCCGCTCGGGCAAGCCGGCGTACCACCGCGACGGCCGCATGGTCGGCTACGCGGTCCTTAGTACGGACGCCAAGTCCTCCCGCGCCTCCGGCACCTTCCGCCGCCGCGTTTTCTGGCTCCTCCCGCACGACCGGGACAACGAGCCCGACGGCCTCTACGCAGGCTCCGCCCCTGCCGAAGCCGTCGACCCCGAGACCCTCCAGCCCACGGTGAAGGGCCGCAAGACCGAACGCAGCGAAGGCGGCCCTCCGTCCATAGCGATGCAGGAACTGGGCATAGGCCTCCCGTTGTAGCGCCCGAACCGAGCGACCGAAGCGACTGGAGCGACTGAACTTCGGACACAACCGAACGTTCCTGGGGTCCCGGCACCACCTGCGCGGGACCCCGCCAGACCAGAAAAGCCGACCCACCCATCCTGACCCCGCTCCGAGACCGGGGTCAGCCAGATCGGTACCGGCCCCAGAACCAGAGCGATACGGTGGAAGCCCTTCACCTCCGCGTCCCAGGGAGCCTCCGATGAGTGACCAGCCGGCCCCCTGCCTGCAACTGGACCAGGCATCCGCAGACGCGGTGCGCGCGTACGCGGCCCGCACTCGGGCCAGCGCCGACCAGTTCGCCGCCGTCCTGGAGGACATCGCCACCAACGGCCTGCCCTCCGTGGAAGACTGCACGCCTTGGGAAGACCTGCGCGAACGCCAGCTTGCACGCCTTGCCGCACAGCGCCCTGTCGTCGCCTGATGCCGAACCGGCACAGCCCCCGCCGTGCCCGGATCGCCTTCTCGGACTCGGCCGCCAAGCAGGTCGAAGAGATCACTGACGAGGCCGAACTCCACGCCCTGGACCGCACCCTGGTCGTCATCTCGGTCGACCCCGACATCGGCGAACCGATCCCCGGCGACACGACCGGCGCCTCACTGCGCCAGTACGCCGACGAGATCGAGCGGGCCCGAGTCCTCTACTTTGTGACAGCGCTGCGCACGGTCGTGGTCATCGCCTACATCGAGGTGTGAGGCACGGGGACCTCGGCTCAGGCCAGGTCCTTGTGCAGCGGTGGTGTCAGCGGCAGCGCCGATTCAGCAGCTCTCGATTCAAACTCGCGCAGCCAGCGACTGAAGCGACTGAGAGCCCAAGCTGCGCGGTCATTCTGCGACCATTCACCTGGTGGCTCGCTTCCAGCAGGAAGAACCTGTCGGCTGCGCCCGAGACCAGGCCGAGGAGGCCGCGCCCTTCGCACCCAGCTCTGGTGCCGCCGCTCATCACGACAAGGACACGCATACGAGCATGCCGCCGCCATCCGCGAGGCGAGCAGGGACCTCTCGCTCCCCCGTTCACGTGGGCGACTGAATGGCCATCCCCGCAGGGGCGGGGAGCAGGTGATTGCTGTTGGCAGCCTTGCCCCAAGTAGCGGGACCATCCCCGGCGCTGAGGGGAGCAGATGCTGAACGCCAGTCTAGTGCCTCCTCTTGCCCTAGCTTCTTACCTTTCCCCATGTAGCGTTCCGTAACTTCGTAAGCGTCCATGCGTTGAGGAGAGCGCACGTCGAAACGGACGTGAGTGGGGTGAGTCCCGATGCGCTTTTGTCGGATGATCCAGACAGAAGCGCATGGGGCCCAGGAACTGAGAGAGGTCTCCATGCACGGCACAGACGACATCCCCGAGGTGATCGAGCCCAAGGACGAGGAAGAGCGTCCCGCCAGGTCGCCGCGAACAAGTACCGCTCGGGCGGAGGGGAAACGTCGACTCCTCGGACGGTGCGAGGCCGAGCAGTGTGGCGGCGGCGAGGGCGACGCCGCTCGCGGCAATACGAGGAAAAAGCTTGCTGTATCTGCAGCTGTGCAGGTGACTTTGAGCAGCGACGCGGATGACGTTGCGGATCGGGTCGTACAGGCTGTGCAACAGGCCTACGAGACTGTCATCGAGCTGCTCTGACCGCGTCGGCCCCGGGGTGCCCTCTCGCCCAGTCGCAGATCGGCACACAAGAGCCGGTCCGCCGGGAAGGGAACGGCTGCTCGCGCGTGCCCTCGATCGATGAGGATCCAGCAGCTTCCCGGCGAAGACCGGATCGGTTTGAGAAACGTGGCGTCGAGTCTGTCGCTCTCGACAGGCGTACGGGAAGGGCCACCACGCTGTCGGGCGCTCTCCACAGGTTCACGAGCCGTGGTCATCTAAGCCGGGCCCGGCGGGCCTTGTCCGGCCGGAGCGAGGCGTGATCGGCTTTCGGACCGTTGGACCATCAGCGGGGGAGCCTTGGAGGGAGGTGCCGATGGCGGGTTCTCCGGGGCTTTGGTCGCGCTGGGGTCAGTGGCGGAAGTCGGATGCGGACGGGATGAAGGGCGGCGAGGCCCTGATCCTGGAGCTGAACCGCATCGTCCATACCTCCGGCATCGCCTCACCGGTCACGTCCCGCCGTGGCCTGACGGCTCGTCTGCGCTACCTGGACAGTCCTGCCGGCCGCGCGGAACTGCAGGCCCAGGGCGTCTCGCCGCGCACGATCCGAACCTGGATGAAGGACAAAGGCAAGATTTCCCCGATCTCGGTCAGCCGGGAGCGGATCGATGCCGCGTACTGGCACCGCCGCAGGGAGAACCTGATTAGTTCAGGCTGGCTGGTCCGTCACCTCGACAATAAAGGCCGCGGCCGCCGCATGGAGATCTACCCGGTCGACCAGACTCGCGTCGAGACGAAGCACCGTCGTGACCTGAGCACCCGCTCCATCAACGTTCGATACATCTGGGGCGACCTGGTCGACGCCTGGGCCGCTCGTGACGCGAATCTCGTCGATGAGATCTGGGACGACGTCATCTCCGACCTCGACTCCGACTACAACGCATACGCGTACATCTCCTCGGTCGGCATCGCCGCCTGACCAACACCCGGGGCACGGGCTCGCATGGCCGGGACGCGTTTCCCTGCTCTCGGAGTGATGCTGAGGTTCTCGAGCATGTGAAGTTGCTTGGCCTGGAGAGCGCCCGCCTGGTGCAACGTGCGACGGCTTCCCGGACGGGCTACGCACTCATCTTCCGTCAACCCGTGCCCAGGCGCGCACCAGAAGTACGGAGCCGGCTTTCACCTGC
This sequence comes from Streptomyces sp. NPDC107498, assembly GCF_055582805.1. Taxonomy (NCBI): domain Bacteria; kingdom Bacillati; phylum Actinomycetota; class Actinomycetes; order Kitasatosporales; family Streptomycetaceae; genus Streptomyces; species Streptomyces sp. NPDC107498. Next base: position 59,534 of record NZ_JBVJPE010000030.1, read on the forward strand.
ACCAGGCCAGAAACGCATCGTGCCCCACATGGTGGTGTGGGGCGCAGGGGAGCACACCATCGACCAATTGGCACGGACACGGCGTATTGAGCGCATCCGCACCAGCCCCCGGCGCGCATCCGTACGGCGAGGTGGCCTGGGGGCCGCCGGCCAGGCCGGCTTGCCTGCTGATGGCATGTCGGCGGCCGGTGTGCTGTGGCGGATGCCGAGAAGCCCCGGCCGTATGGGCCGGAGCTCCTCATGGGCCCGCACTCAACCACCATCGATGCGAGCCGGTGTTCCCTATGCCGGGCCCGGTGGGCGGGGGAGGCCCAGGGTCCGGCGAGTGAGCGGGTCCCATCCGCTCCACCTCCGTGTGCCCTCGCTGTCGGCCGTCACACTCCCCTGCCGCTCTCGAGAAAGCCTGGTGGGAGGAGTGACTTTGTGGGCAGACGGAGGCCGATGCCGCCGTCTGCGGATATCTCCCCAAGTCATGGTCGGCGGCGTCTGGTGCACGCACTGTCTGCAGCTCTCTCCTTCTGGCAGGCAGTGCGTGCATGAGGCGTACGACAGGTACGGGCGGTTACGGCCTGGCGCTGGACCACCGCCTTGGGTATGACTCCGGCCGCCGGTCCGCAGGAGCTGTCCGGCCAGGGCAGCCCACGGCGGAGCCGAGACAAGGCGGTGCGTACCGAGTGCCTGGCAGGGGCATGGGCTCACCGGAGAGAGGCCGGGTGTGGGGCCGCATGGCCGAACGCGAACGCCGCGCCCAGGCGCAACCCCACGCGAGCTGAGCCCTCGCGGCCAGCACGGGCGTAAGGGCGCCTCACGCCATGAGGTCGCCGATCACATGCAGCCGATGGACCGGGTGAGGTCTTTCGTCGGGAAGACAGAGGTGCGCCTGCTCTGCCCATGAAGCGGACAGGGTGAGAGAGGGCGGCTTTAAGTGGTTTGCCAGTTTCGGTGAAAGTGGTTCAGCTGAAGCCGTGTGCGCGGTAGAACTGCAGGTCACAGACTGCTCCCCGCACCCGTGGGGACGATCCCGTGTTGCGCCGACGCCTGGCCCACCGGCTCGGTTACTCCCCATACCGCGGGGATGATCCCGTCTACTCGGCTGTCAAGCTGACCGATGAGCAGCTGCTTCCCGCGTCTGTGGGGATAGTCCTCAGAGGTCGCTCGCGTTCTGGCCGGCGGTGACTTGCTCCCCGCGCTCGCGAGGATAGTCCCGCGCCGGCTCGTGAGAGGGAGACCCTGGCAGCCTGCTCTCCATATCCGCAGGGCTGGCCCCGGGATTGAGCGTGTCTCTGTCACCGGCACGGCCTCCTCCCCGCACCCGCGGGGATGGCCCCGCGCTCGCTCTCTACACCAGGGGAGAGGGCGACTGCTCCTCGCACCTGCGGGAATAGCCTCGATGTCACTGTCCGCGAGGCTGGCCTGGGAAACTGTTCCCCGCGTCCGGGGCCCCAGGCCACATCCACGGCCCATTCCGGACCGCCTTGCTCCCCGTACCCGTGGGGATGGCCTCATGGACGTTCTGGGGGGCTTTGCCCTGGGGCACTGCTTCCGGTGCCTGCGGGGGTGGACTTGACCCATGGGATCTCCGGGGCGTGGTCGCTGGCTGCTCCCGCATCTGGGGGAGGGGTCTACCGGGCGGTCGGTCATCCAGGTTCGGTGCCGGGGACCGCAAGGATCGGCGCGCAGTCGAACTGTGGAGTCGATCGTCTTGGAAGACGCCGCGCCGTGGCTGCATGCCGTGACGAACTCGCGGTTCTTTGTAAGGCAGCCGTCTTCGTATCGGCGATCAACGAGTGGTGGTGACTAGCATTTTCACCAGGGGCAGGGGAGGGTGGTCAGTGGTGGGCCAGCACGTTGACCACCCGCCCGCTGGGGTCGCGGACGAAGAACCGTCGCACGCCCCATGCCTCGTCCTGCAAGGAGTGGATGATTTCCGCACCTCTTGCCCGCATGGTCGCGTAAGCCGTGTCCACGTCGTCCACCTCGACACTCATGTCGGGGGTGATGGGCGCGGTCTTGTCGCTGGTCATGACGCTGATCTGCGCTGTCGGGCCGGTAGGGGAGGCGAGCGTCATGATCCAGCCGTGGTTCATGACCTCCTCGAAGCCCAGCAGGCCGTAGAACTCCCGGCTCTCCTGCGTGGCCTCCGACTGGATGTTGGGCACGACACGGCGAACGACCATCGACGACTCCAAACGAGAACCAAGGTGTCTCTATCTCCCCCCAGAAGTACTACGACACGTCCCCAGCCGCACATACTTTCGCTGCACGCGCCAATGGGGCGGGCAGGGTAAGGAAGTCAGGTTTGAGCGGTTTGCCGGTTTCGGTGAAAGTGGTTCAGCTGTGGCTGTGTGTGCGGTAGAACTGCAGGTCACGAAGTCTGCTCCCCGCGCCCGCGGGGATGGCCCCAGGCCGACATCATCACCGCCTTGGCGGCGTACCTGCTCCCCGCGCCCGCGGGGATGGCCCCACCGGGTCAGGGAAGGCACAGCCCCGTGTGGTCTGCTCCCCGCGCCCGCGGGGATGGCCCCTCGCTCGCGTTGGGCGGGCTCGGGTCGGGCAACTGCTCCCCGCGCCCGCGGGGATGGCCCCCACGCCCGTTCCGGCGCTGGAGCTTTACCAGGCTGCTCCCCGCGCCCGCGGGGATGGCCCCTATGCCTCACCGTGAGGCAAAGTTGAAGAGGGCTGCTCCCCGCGCCTCTTGGGCACCGGCCCGCTCCGGTTTCTGTCCAGCCCTCCGATGGGCCAGGCACCCGGCCGGGGCTCGAAGAGGTGACCGCTCCCAGCATCCGGCGTGTCCCTTGGACACGAAACCCGGCATCGGCCCGGGGGTCGCCTGATACATTTCGCCGTCACAGGCATTCTCTCTCCCAACACCAGGTCCACCCACCGACAAGAGGAGACACGCCTTGAGCCAGGAACCGACATTCGCCCAGTACGTGAGCTGGCTGAACACCGTGCTGGAGGAAAACCCTCACGCCGCCGAGTGGACAATGCCGGCCACCACGCCCACCCCAGCCTTCTGCGACGGCACGGTCAGCCTGGAAGCACCCCCGCTGGGCTTCTCCTACCCCGCCCCCTCCCAGCCGATCTGACCGACAGCCCGCCGCCCCGGGCGACCTGTGCCGCAACGAAGGCTGCGAGAGGTCCACCGCCGACGGCGAAGGCTACGCAGGAGCTGCTGGGCGACATCGGCGGTGGGCCCCGTCTACACCCCGCGCAGTTGAAGGAGCCGTTCCTCGGCGCTCTCGATCGCGCATGGGTGATCAGCATGCGCTGCTCGGGCGGCACCACCGCCCGCCGCATCCTCCCCGAGCCCGGCGCCATCAGCCGCTACATCTGCTCCCTGCACCTGCGGGGGATGGTCTTCGGTGTCGAGATCCGGGAATGGTCGGTGGTTCGGTCGCTTGGGGCGCTGTGCTGTGGGGGTGCGGTGAGTGCCGCCAGCGTTGCTGGCCATGCGTGCGGCCTGCTTACCACAACGCTTACCATGGCTGCTCCCCGCTTGCGCGGGGATGGTCCCCGTCATATCCACGTCTCGCTCGGTCAGCTCACCTGCTCCCCGCTCGCGCGGGGATGGTCCCAAGCCGGTGCGCGTCGGCGTACTGCTGAGCGGCTGCTCCCCGCTCGCGCGGGGATGGTCCCTCACGGGCAACTTCACCGGCGCCGGAATGCTCCTGCTCCCCGCTCGCGCGGGGATGGTCCCAGCGACTCGCCGTCCTTCCACTCGTTGGACTGCTGCTCCCCGCTCGCGCGGGGATGGTCCCGCCGGGACCAGGTCCGAGGAGTCATCCAGGGCCTGCTCCCCGCTCGCGCGGGGATGGTCCCGAGGTAGTTCGTGCCTCCGTTGACGCGGCACACTGCTCCCCGCTCGCGCGGGGATGGTCCCTGGCCTGCCCCCTCGTTCCGGCCGGGCTCGTCCTGCTCCCCGCTCGCGCGGGGATGGTCCCCGCCCCCCACCATGAGGTGGAGGGCCCATGAGGTGGAGGGCGGTCCGACTGCTCCCCGCACGCGCGGGGATGGCCCTGTCTGCTCGGGCACGCTCCGGGCGGTTACGGTCTGCTTCCCATTCGTGCGGTGCGATCTCTCGGTTTCGTGACAGCGGAGTGAGAGACAGTGGTGAGGCGTTGCATTGTCGCAGGTCAACCCGGTTTTCCTGAGTAGAGCACACTGTCATAGGTGTGAGAGATCGCGGCGATTTCACTGTCATGGGGTGGTACCTGTGCAGGTGGCGCACTGACAGGAAACCGAGAGATCACACAAAGATCCGGGCCCTCGTCGAACAGGCGTCGCCACCCTCAAGTCCTGGCGACTCCTGCGCAAACTCCGGTGCTCGACCACCCGTATCACCAGCCTCGTCCAGGCCGTCCTCACCCTGCACCTGACCAGCTCAGAGTGAGGATGGAAAAGGCTCAGTTGCCGACATGGTCGCTTGTCGGCACGCCATTTACCAGCACAGACGTGAGGTTGGAAAGGCTCAAGGGTTATTTGTCTAATCGGAGGGCGAGGCCGGAGCTTTCCATTCCTCCAGGGCTGCTATGGCCTCTTCGAAACAGCCGTATTGCTGCAGACCGTGAGTCATTCTTCTGCCCGGTCTCACAGATGTGGAATCTGATCAGGCGGTCGTCATCCTTGGATAAGGTTCTTGTCGGTGATGCCGCTCTTCTTGAGCAGGCGTGTCAGCTCGGGCAGGTCGACAGGTGCTGTGCCTCGTGTGGTGACGGTCATAGTGCCGGCGAGGGTACCGCTGGAGAACTTCTCAGTGCCCCTAGCGCTGAAGAACCGGCCAGCCTTGGCGCCGATACCGCCGGCCTTCTCCGACACCCGCAGTGATCCCTTGTACGACGCCACGGCATCTCCCGGGACTTCGACGCCGTCGAAGACGAGTACCGGGTGATCTGTGCCACCGCCGTAGACGGTAAAACTGATCGGGGTGCGCTCATTGCGCTTGTACTGCTGATACCGCGCCTTGTTACGCAACCTGATTCGCCCCGCGTCCTCACGCCGCAGCACCGCCAGTGCGTTCTCCGCAGCTTCAAGGTCCGGCGCGATGCGGTCTGCATAGGCATCGCGGACCGACGCGTTTTTCAGGGAGCGCTGTGAGATTTGTTCCTGGACACGCGGGTCACGGGCACCGATCCAGCTTCCTTCTTGCAGAAGGTCGTTCATCTTGGAGGCGAACGAATCAGCTTCGTCCCAGGGAATACCGCTGTCGGGACGCCCGTGGTAATGGTTTTCACCAGGCGCTGCGGAGCGGTTGGAGGCGCGCTGGTGTGTGCTGCTTGCGAGTGCGCCGTCCCCGCTGACCCTGTAGACGCTGTGTTCTTCGGTTTCCTGTAGAGCGTCCGTCTCCAGGGCGGCTGTGTGTAGTTGTGTGGGTTCGGCCCATTCCTCGGTGGCAGTCTGGGGGATGAAGATGAATCGGGCGAAGGCGTCCGCGAGGTCTTGGTGGGTGAAGGTGCCGAAGAGGACCCACCGGTAGATGTCTGTGGCTGCGGGCCGGCCGTCGCCGTCGGTGCGCTGGGCGATCTGGCACAGAAGGTAGTCGAGCCACTCGATGGTGCACTCGGGCCAGTTCAGGTACTGCTTCGCGACCTCGGTGGCCTGTTCCCATTCGCCCTGGGCGCGGAGGGCCAGCCAGGGCCATTCGGCCGGTGTGCTGGTGCACTGTTCCGCGGTGAGCTGGTCGGCCTGGGAGTAGGAGGCGAGTTCGGCTGCGATGTGCTGGGCGTCGCGCTGGTCGCCGGGGGCGAGAGAGTCCACGAACGCACGCAGAGACGTCTTGTCCCACTGCTGCCAAGGCATGTCTTCAGTGGTGGCGATGGTGGCGGCCATGCCCCAGTCGCCAGCCGCTGCGATCTTGAGAAACTGCATGGGGTGTCCATCCTTCACAGCGCACAGCTCCAGTAGCTACGTCCTTCCCAGGAAAACCCACCACCTGGGCAGGAGAGAGAGCCCGGAACTAAATCGGCCCCTTCGGGAAGCAACCTCTGCTCCAGCAGGAGCCCCGCGGCCAAGCATCCGCGACCTGTCGCTCTGGCCGCTGTCCGGCTCGGCCTGCCCCGTTCCGGCCGAGGCCTGACCCCGGCTCCATCGCCCGCGCACCCCGTTTCTGCTGTCCTGGAGTCGGGGCGCAGCATTTGCATGGGTGCTTCCCGGGTGATGGGTGTCGTGGGTTTTTCACTGTTGGGCGTCATCTGTCTTCACCGGTGTGGTGGCGTCTGCACTGGGCGGTTTCTGCCGTAGGTGTCGTCCAGGCGGTGAAGGATGGTGTCGTTTCCCGGGTAAGGCGGATGACGCCCGTGTGGCATCTCGGAGACCGTGAACCTGACGATCAGCGGCGTTCCGCGGGCCGGTCACTGGTACGTCTTAGCGGGTGCTCATGGCCCTGGTCCTCATCCTCGTCCTAGCGGTGCCCGGCCGTGGGGCCGGCGTCCCGCGTCCGCGCCGTCCCGGTCTCGGCCTCCTCGTTCGGGGGTCCAGAGCGGTGGCCGGCACCCTTATACCGCTTCCCGGGCTCCCGTCCGTGCATGTGTCAGGGGGTATGGCCCCGTTCCGCCATTGGTACATGCTGAATCAGTTTGATGCAGGCTGATGCAGCCTGGTTCTAGATTTCAGCCACACCCTCTTTCTGAAGCACTCTTACCATGGCCTCACCGGGCCGGTGTTGGGTGATGGCAGGCGGGTTTCCCAGTGGGCACACGGTCAGGTCTGTGATGCGTGCCGTAGTGTTTCTCGACTGGAAGTCGGGTGGTTTCAGCGGGGGTTGGGTGACTGTTTGGGTCACTCGATCCGGGGCGGGCCGACCGAAGGGTGGCAGGCCAGGATCCCAGGTGGTGCACGGGCGACGTCCCGATGTGCCCCGCACCTCTCGCTGCCCGGCGGAGCCGGTCGGGCGGGAGCGCAGCGGACGCCCCATCAATTCCAGCGAAGCGGGAGTTGATTGACACCTGTATGGAGCGCAGCGGAATGCAGGGAATTCTCGCTTGCGGGAATACAGAAAAGTGCGAAGCGCTTTTCTGTAAGGCCGCGCAGCGGCCTTGAATCCGCGAAGCGGATTCCTTCTCTTGGAATGCGCGCAGCGCATTCATACCCGCTCCGCGGG
>NZ_JBVJPE010000031.1:0-61740 GCF_055582805.1 Streptomyces sp. NPDC107498
TCGACGAGAAGTTCGCCCAGGCGGGCGTCGCCTCCCTCGGCAAGTGACACCCGGGCCGACGCCGCCCTCGGCGAGCAACCCCCGGGGCAGGCGCCGCCGCCCTCGGTGAGCACCCCCCCCAGCTGGTGGTGACGCCCGGATCCCCCGCCGGGCGTCACCGTCTTTTTCGTTTTTGACCTTTTAAGATCGGTACGTGTCACAGCGCAGCAGGACCTCAGTCGCCGCCCTGGCCGCAGTCCTCGCGCTGCTCGCGGGCGGTTGCACCACCACCGCCGGCGTCCGGGGCACCCCCGGGGCCGCCGGACTGCGCGACCCGTACTTCCCGAAGCTCGGCAACGGCGGGTACGACGTCGGGCACTACGGCCTCACCCTCGCCTACGACCCGGCCTCCGGCCGCCTCGACGGCACCGCCGAGATCACCGCCCGCGCCACCCAGGACCTCAGCGCCTTCAACCTCGACCTCGCCGGCCTCACCGTGCGCGGCGCGACCGTCGACGGCACCCCCGCCGCGTACAACCGGGCCGGGAACGAGCTGACCCTCCGCCCCCGCGAGGAGCTCCCCGAGGGGAAGCAGTTCCGGGCCACCGTCACCTATTCGGGCGTGCCCGAGCCGCTCACGGACGCGGACGGCTCCAAGGAGGGCTGGCTGCGCACGGCCGGCGGGGCGGTCGCCGTCGGCGAACCCGCCGGCTCCATGACCTGGTTCCCCGGCAACCACCACCCCTCCGACAAGGCCTCCTACGACCTCACGCTCACCCTCCCCGCCGGAGTCGACGGCTTCTCCAACGGCGTCAGGACCGCGCGGCGGACCGAGCCGGACGGACGCGTCACCACCGTGTGGAGCACGCCCGAGCCGATGGCGAGCTACCTCGCGACGCTCGCGATCGGCCGGTACGAGACGCGGACGGCGACCGCGCTCGGCACCGTGCCGGTCCTCACCGCCGCCGAGCCCCCCGCCGCGGCGGGCAGCGCCGCGCTGCGGGCCGAGATCCCCGCGATCCTCGCCCGCCAGGTGAAGCGCTTCGGCCCGTACCCCTTCTCCGCCGCCGGGGCCGTCGTCACCGAGAACGGAAACCTCGACTACGCCCTGGAGACCCAGACCCGGCCCCTCTTCCCGACCGGCTCCTTCGACCGGCCGACCCTCGTCCACGAGCAGGCGCACCAGTGGTTCGGCAACTCGGTCACGCCGGAGACCTGGCGGGACATCTGGCTGAACGAGGGCTTCGCGACGTACGCCGAATGGCTGTACGGGGAGGAGTACGAGCACGTGCCCGCGCGGACGCGCTTCGAGCAGGCCTTCGCCCAGGACGCGAACTGGGCCTTCCCGCCGGCCGCCCCGCCCACCGCCGAGAACCTCTTCGACCCGCCCGTGTACCAGCGCGGCGCGATGGTCCTGCACAAGCTGCGCGAGGCGGTCGGCGACCGCGTCTTCGACGAGATCCTGCGCGGCTGGCCCGCCGAGCACCGCCACGCCAACGCCACCACGGACGACTTCACGGCCTACGCGGAGGGCGTCGCGGGCCGCGACCTCAAGCCCCTGTGGGACGTCTGGCTGTACGGCGACGGGAAGCCGGACAAGCCCTAGGGTGTCTTTCGGACCGGGCCCCGGACCAGGCTCTTGCGCATCACGACGCACGGGCGGCCGTGGGCGAGGTCCGGGCGGCGGGCCGTCTCCTCGTAGCCCAGCGCGGTCCAGAAGGCCAGTGCCTTCGGGTTGTTCTCCAGGACGGCGAGCCGCAGTCCGGTGCGGCCCTCGGCGCGGAAGCCGGTCTCGACGTACGCGGCGAGCCGGCGGCCGTACCCGGCACCCTGCGCGTCGGCGTGGACCATCAGCAGGCCGAGCCACGGGTCGGTTCGGAGCGGGTCGGGGTGGCGTCCGAGCGTGACCGCGACGGCGACGAGCCGACCCTCGGCGCGGGCGAGGAGCACCTCGGCCGTCGGCTGCGCGAGCTCGTCGGCGAGGGCGGCGGCGACCTGCTCGGGCCGGATGTCGTCGGGGTCGGGGAAGTCGCCGCTGAGCTGCTGGAACTCCTGGTTCGACGCGTACAGCGCGGTGAGTTCGGTGAGCAGCGGGCCGGGGAGGGCGTGCGCTTCCGCGCGCGGGAGGGGTTCGACGATCACGCGGAGAAGGGTAGGGCCCCGGCGCGCGTTCCGCCGGGGCCCAGCTGGTGCGTGCCGTCCGTCAGAGGTTGACGCCGAAGTCGCGGGCGATGCCCTCCAGGCCCGAGGCGTAGCCCTGGCCGACGGCGCGGAACTTCCACTCGGCGCCGTTGCGGTACAGCTCGCCGAAGATCATGGCCGTCTCGACGGCGGCGTCCTCGGAGAGGTCGTAGCGGGCGATCTCGGCGCCGCCGGCCTGGTTCACGATGCGGATGTACGCGTTGCGCACCTGGCCGAAGTTCTGCGAGCGGGAGACCGCGTCGTAGATGGAGACCGGGAAGACGATCTTGTCGACGTTCGGCGGGAGGGCCGCGAGGTTGACGTTGATCTGCTCGTCGTCGCCGCCGCCCTCGCCGGTGCGGTTGTCACCGGTGTGCACGATGGTCTGGTCCGGCGTCGACTTGTTGTTGAAGAAGACGAAGTGGGCGTCCGAGGCGACCCGGCCGGCGCCGTCCACGCCGATCGCGGAGGCGTCCAGGTCGAAGTCGGTGCCGGTGGTGGTGCGGACGTCCCAGCCGAGGCCCACGGTGACGGCGGTGAGGCCCGGGGCCTCCTTGGTCAGGGAGACGTTGCCGCCCTTGGACAGGCTCACAGCCATGGAAAGTCCCTTTCGTCGTTCTGTCGTCGCCTGGAGAAACGCGCTTCGGCCGCCGGCGGTTCCCGCCGTCCCCACGCACGCGTGCCGCGCGGGGCGCTCCGCGCGAAAATCAGGATGACTCGTGGCCGCCCCTCCGGGGAACATGGGGGGCATGTCCGGTCCGTATCCCGTCCGCGGCTCCGTCTCGCTGCCCGAGGCCGAGCTCCAGTGGCGTTTCTCGCGGTCGTCGGGGCCGGGCGGACAGCACGTGAACACCAGCGACTCGCAGGTGGAGCTCCGCTTCGACCTCGCGGCCACCGACGCGCTCCCCGAGGTGTGGAAGGCCCGCGCCCTGGAGCGCCTGGCCTCCCGCCTGGTCAACGGCGTCGTGACGGTCCGCGCCTCGGAGCACCGCTCCCAGTGGCGCAACCGCGAGACGGCGGCGGTCCGCCTGGCCGCGCTCCTCGCCGAGGCGACGGCCCCGCCGCCGAAGCCCCGCCGTCCGACGAAGATCCCGCGCGGGATCAACGAGCGGCGGCTGCGCGAGAAGAAGCAGCGCGCGGAGACCAAGCGCACCCGCCAGTCCCGCGACTGGAGCTGACGGGAGCCGACGGGAGCCGGAGCGCCGGACGGCGCGCCGCCGCCCGCGACCTCACCCCAGCCGGCGGTACTTCCCCTGGTAGTACGTCAGCGGGCCGCCGCCGCCCGAGGGCAGGCCGACCGTCAGGACGCGGCCCACGACCAGCGTGTGGTCGCCGGCCACGACGCGGTTCTCCGTGCGGCACTCCAGGACCGACAGGGCGCCGTCCAGGAGCGGGGCGCCGCTCTCCTCGCCGCGCGCGTACGGCAGGTCGGCGAAGAGGAGGCGGTCGCTGACCCGGTTCTTCATGGCGAAGCGTCCGGCGACGTGCCGCTGGTCCTCGGCGAGGATCGACACCGCCCAGACCGGGACGTCGGCGAGCAGGTCGTCCATGCGGGAGCCGTTGCGGAGGCTCACGAGGACCAGGGGCGGTTCGAGGGAGACGGACATGAAGGCGGTGGCCGTCATGCCGACGTCCTCGCCGCGCGGGCCGTCGTCGGGGTCGTGCGCGGTCACCAGGACCACGCCCGCCGCGAGGCGGGACATCGCCGCCCGGAACTCGTCGTTGCTCACCCCCTCAGCATGAGGGACGGCCGGATCGGACACGGGGGGTGAGGTGGGTGTCTTCTGCAGCACCCTCGCACGCTAGCCCCGGCGCCGGGCGCCCCGCATCGGGCCGGGGGACCAGCCGGTCACGGCCGCCGGACCTAGGCCCTGGCATATGCCCCGGCCGGGAGGGCCCGCCGACGTACATTGTGACTTGAGTCACAGAGGGCAGTATTTGCTGACCCTGTGTACCGGGTGCGCAGCTCGCTGTGATTCAGTGGCGGTGACAGTGCAGTACGAAGCCGATGAGAACCCTGGAGTTGCTGTCGAGGTCTCGGGGAGAGCGAGCGATGGAGACCGAGTCGGAGCCCTACGTCCGTCTCTCGACCCTGCGGCAGCTGCATCAGGTCGTGGCGGACCTCAACACTGCCCGGAGCCTGGCGGACACCCTGCAGACCGTCGCCGACGGCGTGGTCGCCGGCCTCAACTACGAGCTGGCCTGCGTCAACCTCGTCCGTCCCGACGGTGACCTCGTCGTCGCCGCCTTCGCCGGAAGCTCCGCCGCCGAGGCCCTGATCACCGGCCGCGTCGGCTCCCGCTCCTCCTGGGACCGCCGTCTGTCCATGGGCGTCTCCTGGGGCGACCTGCGGTTCATCCCGCACACCGAGGGCTGGGTCCTCATGGAGGACGACGTCCCCCAGTGGCACACCGACGGCCCCGCGCCCCGCTTCGAGGACGAGTGGCACCCGCACGACCGCCTCTACGCCCCGATGTACGCCCCCACCCTCGGCTCCGCCCGCACGGGGGGAGCCCCCTCCGGCTCCGGCCGCGAGCTCCTCGGCGTCATATCCGTCGACCGCCCGCGCAACGGCCGGCACCCCGGCCCCTGGGGCCAGGAGGCGCTCCAGATGTACGCCTCGCAGTCGGCGATCGCCATCAGCAACGCCCGCCTCCGCTCCAACATGCAGCGCGCCCTGGTCCGCCTGGAGCGCGAGCAGCAGGCCCTGCGGGCCAGCGAGGAGTCCTTCCGGCAGGCCTTCGAGTACGCCCCCTCCGGCATGGCCATCGCCGAGATGGGCGGCGACCAGCACGGCCGGCTCCTCCGCACCAACGACGCCCTGTGCCGGCTCCTCGGCCGGCCCGCCTCCGTCATGCGGCGCTACTCCTTCGCCGACCTCGTCCACCCCGAGGACATAGGGACGCTGCTCCGCACCTCCGCCGAGGGCGGCCGGGCCGAGCTGCGGCTCGGGCGCCGCGACGGCACGTACGTCTGGGTCTCCCTGCGGAACTCGGTGGTCGCCGACACCGCCGACGGTCCCCGCTTCCTCCTCACCCACGTCGAGGACATCGAGGAGCGCAAGCGGCACGAGCTCCAGCTCGCCCACCGCGCCTCGCACGACGCCCTCACCGGCCTCCCCAACAGCGCCGAGCTGCGCTCCCGGCTCTCCGCCCGGCTCTGCGAGCGGCCGTCGGCGCCGGGGAACGAGGCGGCGTACGGCGGGTACGACGCGCGGCGGGACGCCGGCGGCTACGAGTCCGCGTACGAGTCCTCCCACGACCCCTCGTACGACCCCACGTACGACTCCGGCTACGAGCCGCAGCCGTACGAGCACGAACACGAGCACGGCTTCGGCTTCGAGCCGGCGGGCGGCTCCGGGCCGTACGACCACCACGTCCACATCGTCGCGCCCACGGGGGGCGAGACCGACGACGGGACCAAGGGGCTCGCGGTCCTCTTCTGCGACCTCGACGGCTTCAAGTCGATCAACGACCGCTTCGGGCACCACACCGGCGACGCCGTCCTCATCGAGGTCGCGCGCCGGCTCACCAACGGCGTGCGGGACGGCGACACCGTCGCCCGGCTCGGCGGTGACGAGTTCGTCGTCCTCGCCGACGGCCTCGGTTCCGCCGACGCCGCCGACCTGGCCGTGCGCCTGCGCAACGCGATCATCCCGCCGATCCGGGTGGACGGGCGGGCGGTCCGTGTCGGGGCGAGTTTCGGCATCGGCTGGGCCGAGTGCGGGATGACCGTGGAAGAGGTCCTGAACTCCGCCGACCAGCGGATGTACGTGGAAAAGCGCTCCCGCGCCAAGGTCCACCGGCGGGCGGGCTGAGCCGCGCGCTGGTCCGTTCGGGGTAGGCTCGCCCGGTCGGCGACGGCTGGCGAGCATGGAGAGGATGACCCGGATGGCTGCCGGTAACGACGGCGCGAGCAAGCCCGAGGACGACGATCCGTTCGGCTACCTGTACGCGGACGGCCAGGCAGCGGGTGCCCAGCCCCCGCAGGGCGGCGGCTACGGCTACCCCGGCCCCGCCCCCGCCCAGCCGGGCGTGCCCCGCACCTCGTACAACCAGGTCAGAACGGTCGGCGAGCGCCAGTACGGCCACCACCAGCAGCAGGCGTACGTGCCGCCGCAGCAGCAGGCCCCGTACGGTCAGCCGCAGGCGCAGTACGCGGCGCCCGAGACGTACGGCGCCCAGCCGCAGACCCGCTCGATCCCGGCCCAGCGCGGTGGCGGCTCCGGCCGGGGCCCCAACACCAGGAGCCTCCTGATCGGTGCGATCGCGGTCGTGGCGGTCGTGGTGGTCGGCATCGCGGCGGCCCTGATCACGAACGCGGGCAAGAAGGACGACGAGGACGCCCGGGCCGGCGGCGGCACGCCGTCGACCGCGCCCACCCAGGTCTCCGATACGCCGAGCACCGAGCCGAGCACCGAGAAGACCCCGGAGGAGCTCCCCAAGCAGGACGCGGCGACGCTGACGCTGGGTGGCTCGGCCACGACGGAGAAGACCGTCCAGGGTGCCGAGGGCGTCGACGGCGCGTACGTGTCGGGCTTCAACGCGCCGGGCGCCTCGGTGACCTGGAAGGCGAACATGCCGACGGCGGGCAAGTACCGCCTGACCGTCCGCTACGCCATCCCGGCGGTCGACGCCAACGCCACCCTGACGGTGAACGGCAAGCCGAACTCCCTGCCGATCGGCCTGAAGAACTTCATCCACTCCACGGACACGAACCTGGAGAAGAACTGGCAGACCACCTGGGCGCCGGTCGACCTCCAGAAGGGCGACAACGAGATCAAGATCTCGTGCGAGCAGGGCAACCAGTGCAACGTGCTGCTCGACTGGCTGGAAGTCACCCCGGGCGGCGCCTGAGCCCTACGCGGTCTCCTCGACGACCTTCACCCGCGTCAGCAGTTCCTCGTACGCCGGTGCGTCGAACTCTCCGGCCACCGGGGAGAGGACCGTCGCCGCCGAGAGGGCGACCGCGCGGGTGAGGCGGTCGGGCCAGGGGGCGGCGTCGACCAGGCCCGAGAGGAGACCGGCGACGGCGGAGTCGCCCGCGCCCGTGGGGTTGCCCCGCACGGTGGCGGGCGGGGTCGCGCGCCAGACGCCCTCGGGAGTGGCGGCGAGCAGGCCCTCGGGGCCGAGCGAGGAGACCACCGCGCGGGCGCCCCGGCGGCGGGCGTCGCGGGTGGCCCGGTGGGGTTCGCGGGCGCCGGTCAGCTGGGCGAGCTCCTCGGCGTTCGGCTTGACCAGGTCGGGGCGGGCGGCGATGCCGCGCCGCAGGGGTTCGCCGCTGGTGTCCAGGAGGACGGGGACGCCGGCCGTCCTGGCGAGGCGGACGAGTTCCGCGTACGCGCCGACGTGGACGCCCGGCGGGAGGCTGCCGCAGAGGGCGACCGCGCGGGCTCCGTCGAGGAGCGCCGTGAAGCGGGCGCGGAAGGCGGTCCATTCCGCGGCGGTGACGGTCGGGCCCGGTTCGTTGAGCTGGGTGGTGTTCCCGCTCGCGGTGTCGACGACCGCGACCGTGCGGCGGGTGGGGCCGGCGGTCTCGACGAGCTCGTCCCGTACGGGCGTCGGCGCGAGCCGGTCCCGCAGCGTCGCGCCCGTGGCGCCGCCCGCGAAGCCGGTGGCGACCGTCTCGTACCCCAGGGCGGCGAGGACGCGGGCGACGTTGAGTCCCTTGCCGCCGGGCCGCTCGATGACCTGGGTGACCCGGTGGGAGGCGTGCGGGGTGAGGGCGGGGACCCGGTAGGTGAGGTCCAGCGCCGTGTTGAGGGTGACCGTGAGGATCACGACCTGACCGCCCCCCGTACTCCGTGTGAAGTCCTGCGGAACGTGCGTTCCGACGGGCACCGATCATGCCAAAGGAAAGGCGGTTGGCCCAGACCCGCGGCCGACCGCCTTCGCGCGTGACACCTGATCAGGCGGCTGTGCCCGCCGTCGGGTCGACGATCCACTCGCCCTTGCGCATGACGCCCCTGAGCTCGAACCCGGCGTCGAGGACGACGACGTCGGCGTCCTTGCCGGGCTCCAGGGAGCCGACGCGGTCGTACACGCCCAGCAGCCGGGCCGGGTTGGCGGAGACGGCCCGGACGATCGACTCGACCGGCAGGGCGTCGACGGTCGCCGCGCGCTTGAAGGCACGGTCCAGGGTGAGGGTGGAGCCGGCGATGGAGCCGCCCTCGACGAGGCGGGCGACGCTGTCCTTCACGTCGACGGCCAGCGGGCCGAGCATGTAGCGGCCGTCGCCGAAGCCGGCCGCGTCCATGGCGTCGGTGATGAAGGCGACGCGTTCGGGTCCCGCGTGGTGGAAGGCGAGCTCCAGGGCGGCGGGGTGGAGGTGGGTGCCGTCGTTGATGAGCTCGACGGTGATCCGCTCGTCCTCCAGGAGGGCGGCGATCGGGCCGGGGGCGCGGTGCCCGAGGGCCGGCATCGCGTTGTAGAGGTGGGTGGCGACGGTGGCGCCCGCGTCGATGGCCGCGCGCGTCTGCTCGTACGTGGCGTCGGTGTGGCCGATGGCGGCGATCACGCCGTGCTCGG
This sequence comes from Streptomyces sp. NPDC107498, assembly GCF_055582805.1. Classification (NCBI taxonomy): domain Bacteria; kingdom Bacillati; phylum Actinomycetota; class Actinomycetes; order Kitasatosporales; family Streptomycetaceae; genus Streptomyces; species Streptomyces sp. NPDC107498. The sequence continues at coordinate 8,688 of NZ_JBVJPE010000031.1, forward strand.
CGAGGAGGCGCACGGAGTCGAGGCCGCCGGGCAGCTCGGTGGCGAGGGTGACCATCCTGGCCTGGCCGCGGGCGGCGTCGATCAGCTTGCGGACCTCGGCCGGGTCGGGGTCGCGGAGCAGCGTCTCGTCGTGGGCGCCCTTGCGGCAGGGGGAGATGAAGGGGCCCTCGAAGTGGATGCCGGCGAGGTCGCCCTGTTCGGCGAGCTCGGAGAGCAGCCCGGCGCGCCGGGCGAGGAAGTCCGTCTCGCCGGTGACGAAGGAGGCGACGACGGTGGTGGTGCCGTGCAGCCGGTGGGTGTGGACGCCCTTGAGGACCTCGTCGACGGTGCCGGAGGTGAAGGAGGCGCCGCCGCCGCCGTGGTTGTGCATGTCGACGAAGCCGGGGACGAGCCAGTGGCCGGTCAGGTCGACGGTCGGGGCGCCCTCGGGTGCGGAGCCCGCGATGCGGCCGCCGTCGACGATCACGCGTCCGTTCTCGACCGTTCCGGTGGGCAGCACGACGTGTGCGCCGGCGAGAACCTTGTGATCGGCCATCAGGCGGAAACCTCCGAGTCGAGGGAGAGAAGGTCCCAGGCGAGGAGGCCCGCGCCCAGGCATCCGGCGGTGTCCCCGAGGGCCGCCGGGACGATGGCGGGCAGCTTCTGGAACGTGACGCGTTCCTCCACGGCGGCCCGGAGGGGTGTGAACAAGGTTTCCCCGGCCTCGGCGAGACCGCCACCGATGATGAGCGTGCGGGGGTCCAGCAGGGTGAGGGCGGTGACGAGTCCGTCGGCGAGGGCGCCGACGGCGTCCTGCCAGACCCGTACGGCCGTGGGGTCGCCGGATTCGACGGCCTTCGCGCAGTCGGCGGCGTCGGCGTCGGGGTCGCCGCTCGCCTCGGCCCAGGCGAGGGAGACGGCGGAGGCGGAGGCGTAGCGCTCCAGGCAGCCGCGCTGGCCGCAGCCGCAGTCGGTGCCGCCGGGGCGGACGACGATGTGGCCGATCTCGCCGGCGTAGCCGTGGGCGCCGGCCTCGATGCGGTCGCCGATGCCGATGGCTCCGGCGATGCCGGTGCCGAGGGGCACGAAGAGGAAGCGGTCGGCGCCGTTGCCCGCGCCGATGCGGCCTTCGGCGAGGCCGCCGGTGCGGACGTCGTGGCCGAGGGCGACGGGGACGCCGTCGAGCCGGCGGCTGAGGAGTTCGCGCATGGGAACGTCGCGCCAGCCGAGGTTGGCGGCGTAGACGGCGATGCCGTGCTCGGCGTCGACGATGCCGGGGACGGCGACTCCGGCGGCCGCGGCGGGCTCTCCGTACCGCTCCTGGCCGAGGGCGCGGAGCTCTTCGGCGAAGCCGAGGATGGTCTCCACCACGGCCTCGGGGCCGCGCTCGCGGCCGGTGGCGCGGCGGGCCTCGTGCAGCAGGGCGCCGTCGGCGCCGACGAGAGCGGCCTTCATGCCGGTGCCGCCCACATCCAGGGCGATGACGTGTCTCACGGAGGACAGTGTGTCGCTAGAGGGCCCAAAAGGTCTAGTCCACTTACGAGGATTGTTGCGTACGGATACAAATTCGAAGGCCGTCATGCGGTCATGGTCCCGCCGCAGTTGCGGAAGTGATACCCGAGTGGACTAGACCTCGCGCCCGCCCACGGGAGAGACTTGCGGCCCGAAGACGAGCAAACATGCAGCTCAACGACGAGCAAAAGGTGGATGAAGCCGTGGAGCGGCGACGATTCCTTGGACTGACCGCGGCCGCCGCCGCCCTCGGACTGACCACGACGGTCGCCGGCTGCGGCGTCCTGGGCGGCGACTCCGGCGACGTGACCCTGAGACTGGTCGCCGCCGACTACGACCTGACCGGCGGCGACACCACCGAGAAGTACTGGACCGACCTCGTCGCCGCCTTCGAGGCGAAGAACCCCGGCGTCAAGGTCGAGGTCCAGATCGAGTCCTGGGACGACGTCGACCGCAAGGTCGCCGAGATGGTCGAGGCCGGCAAGGCCCCCGACATCGCGCAGATCGGCGCCTACGCCGACTACGCGGCCGCCGGACAGCTCTACGCCGCCGACGAACTCCTCTCCATACCCGTCCAGGCCAACTTCCTCGGCCCCCTCGTCTCGGCCGGGGAGTACAAGCGCACCCAGTACGGCATGCCGTTCGTCGCCTCCACCCGGCCGCTCTTCTACAACAAGGACCTCTTCCAGGCGGCCGGGGCCAAGCCCCCCACCACCTGGGACGAACTCGTCGAGGCCGCCGAGAAGCTCAAGGCCGGGGGCGTCGCCACCCCCTTCGCCCTGCCCCTCGGCCCCGAGGAGGCCCAGGCCGAGGCCCTCATGTGGCTGCTCAGCGGAGGCGGCGGCTGGACCGACGCCGCCGACCGCTACGCCGTCGACTCCGACGCCAACGTCCGCACCTTCGACTGGCTCCGCAAGAACCTCGTCGGCAAGGACCTCACCGGACCCGTCGCCCCCGGAAAGCTCAACCGCAAGGCCGCCTTCGCCGCCTTCGCGAAGGGCGAGGTCGGCATGCTCAACGGCCACCCCTCGCTCCTCAAGGAGGCGGCCAAGAAGGGCGTCCGGGTCGGACAGGTCCCCCTCCCCGGCGTCGACGGCCCGCCCAAGACCTCCATGGGCGTCGCCGACTGGATCATGGGCTTCCGGCAGAACGGCCACCGCAAGGAGATCGGCGACTTCCTGAACTTCGCCTTCAGCGACGAGAACGTCCTGAAGTTCGCCGGCGACAACGACCTGCTGCCGGTCACCGTCACCGCCTCCACCCGCATGGAGACCGACCCCGCCCACGCCAACCTGCGCGTCTTCCTCGAGGTCCTCCCCGACGCGCAGCTCCCGCCGGTCGGCAAGACCTCCTGGGCCAAGGTCAGCGAGGACGTCAAGCAGAACATCGGCCGGGCCGTCGCCCCCGGCGGCCGCCCCGCCGACGTCCTCGGCCGGATCGGCCGGGCGGCGACGGCGGCGGAGGCAGCCGAGTAATAGGTTGTTCGTATGACCGAAGAGACGGCGGACGGCGGGGGCGGGCTCGGGGAGCGCGAGCGGGCGCTCCTCGCCGTCGAGCGCCGCTCCTGGCCCGGGCCCGGGGCCAAGGAGCGGGCCGTCCGCGAGCGGCTCGGGCTCTCCCCGACCCGCTACTACCAGCTGCTCAACGCGCTCCTCGACGACCCGCGCGCCCTGGCCCACGACCCGGTGACCGTCAACCGGCTGCGTCGGGTCAGGGAGGAGAAGCAGCGGCGCAGGGAAGGGTGACCCCGGCCACGCTGACGTGACCCCCGTACCTGGGTAGGGTCGGAGCATGGTCAACAGCCTTCAGCACCCGACCACACCGTCCGGCCGAGACGGTCTGGCCGCGTTCCTCGCGCGGCCCGAGAAGGCCGTCGTCGCCCTCGACTTCGACGGCACGCTCGCCGACATCGTCCCCGACCCCGAGCAGGCCCGCGCCCACCCCGGTGCCGCGGCCGCCCTCGCCGCCCTCGCCCCCCGGGTCGCCTCGGTCGCCGTCGTGACCGGCCGCCCCGCCGGGGTCGCCGTCCGCTACGGCGGCTTCGCCGGCGTCCCCGGCCTGGAGCGCCTCGTCGTCCTCGGCCACTACGGCGCCGAACGCTGGGACGCCGTCACCGGCACCGTCCGGGCCGCCGCCCCGCACCCCGGCGTGGCCTCCGTCCGCGCCGAGCTCCCCGGATTCCTGGACCGGGCCGGGGCCTGGCCGGGCGTCTGGATCGAGGAGAAGGGCCGCGCGGTCGCGGTCCACACCCGCCGCGCCCAGGACCCGGAGGGCGCCTTCGAGGCCCTCAAGGGTCCGCTGGGCGAGCTGGCCGTCGCCCACGGCCTGGTCCTGGAGCCCGGCCGCATGGTCCTGGAGCTGCGGCCGCCGGGCATGGACAAGGGCGTGGCACTCGCGAAGTACGTACGGGAGGTGGGCGCCGGGTCCGTGCTCTACGCGGGCGACGACCTGGGCGACCTGCCGGCCTTCGCGGCGGTCGAGAAGCTCCGCTCCGACGGGACCCCGGGCGTCCTGGTGTGCAGTGGCTCCACCGAGGTCCCGGAGCTGGCCGACCGGGCGGACCTCGCCGTCCGGGGCCCGGCGGGCGTGGTCGAGTTCCTGACGGAGCTGGCGGAGGCGGTACGGAAGGGCTGAGTCCTCCTCCGTGATGCCGCGAGGGGGATACGGGGGGGGAGGTCCCGTGACGCGCGCGCCGTGACCGGCGTGCCTGCACGCCGGCCCGGCGGACCACCGGGGCGCGGATCGCCGGGGACCGGGGCGCCCTCACCGCAGCAACAGGTCCACCACGCCCGTCAGGTCCTCGTCACCGCTCCCGACGTCGAGCCGACGGCGCATCAGCTCGAAGTAGGGCCGGAGCAGTTCCGGGCTGACGCCCTGCCCCTCGGCCGTGGCCAGGAACGTCGGCGTGCCGGCCACCTGCATGGCGAGGGGGGAGGCCACGTCCGTGGTGAGGTCGCCGCTCTTGAGGCGGTCGGCGGTCTGCAGGACGTACGGGTCCGCCATCGCCGAGAGGTAGCCGGAGAGCAGCGGGGCGAACGCCACGGGGTCGATGTCCTCCCGGCGGATCAGCGCGAAGGCGTGCGCCGCCCCTGCGAACATCCCGTACATGCCGCTGAGCAGCGCCACGTCGTGCAGGGCGGCGAAGCCGGCGTCCTCGCCGACGTACTCGGTCCCGGCCGGGACGGCGAGGGCGGCCCGGTGGAGCTCGAACAGCTCCCGCGAGCCGCTGTAGAAGACGTAACCGCCGGCCTCGGGGACCCCGATCATCGGCGGGACGGCCATGATGCCGCCGTCCAGGTGGCGGGCGCCCCGCTCCTCGGCCCACGCGGCCCGGGCGCGGGCCTGGGCGGGAGTCGTGGTGGTGAGGTCGACGAGGTCCTTGCCCGCCAGGTCGACGCCGTTCAGGACGGCGCCCACGGAGTCGTCGTCGAGGAGGCAGACCACGACGAGGTCGCCCGCCGCGACGGCCGCGGCCGCGCTGTCCGCGACCTCCGCCCCCTCGGCGGCGAGCGCCTCGGCGCGGGCCGGGGTGCGGTTCCAGACGGTGAGCGGATGCCCGGCGGCGAGCCAGGTGCGGGCCAGGGCGCTGCCCATGGAGCCGAGGCCGAGAAGGGTGACGGGGGTCTTCGGAGGCGTGTTCGCTGTCATGTCCGAAAGGCTGCTGCACGCTTCTGACCTGCTCAAGTACCCACTTGGAAGTGGGTGGTTACCCTGGGGTGAGCGAACAGGTCAGAGGGGCGGGACGCATGGCGACACTGAACCGGCCGGCAGCCGGGGCCGGGCACGTCTGTGGCATCGACACCGCGATGGAGGTGATCGGCGGCAAGTGGAAGGTGCTCATCCTCTGGGCGCTCCACGAACGGCCGCGCCGCCGCTTCGGCGAACTCCGGCGCCTCGTCCCGGGCATCACCGAGAAGGTCCTCGCCTCCCACCTGCGCGAGCTGGAGGCGGACGGCATCGTCGACCGCGTCTCCTACGACGAAGTCCCGCCCCGCGTCGAGTACGCCCTCACCCCGTCCGGCATCCGCCTCAACGAGGCTCTGGAGCCCCTGGCGGCGTGGGGGAGGGACCGGGCCGGGGCCCGAGCGACCGCCTGAGCCGCTGACGGCCCCTGCCGTGACCCCGTCCCGCGAAAGCGCCCGCCCGGACGGTGCCGGGAGGGGCGCTCACCGCTCCCGCAGGGCCTCCAGCTGGTTCAGGAACCAGCGCTGCGGGGGCTGGGAGGTGGACGTGGCCGCCAGGCGTTCGGTGCGGTCCGCGCGTTCGGACGGGGGCATCGTGAGGGCCGCGTGCAGGGCCTCGGCCGTCTCCGAGACGTCGAAGGGGTTCACCGTGAGCGCGTCCTCGCGGAGCTCCTCGTGGGCGCCCGCCTCGCGGGACAGGACCAGGGCGCAGCCCGCCTCCGAGACGACCGGTATCTCCTTCGCGACCAGGTTCATGCCGTCGCGCACCGGGTTCACCAGGGCCACGTCCGCGAGCCGGTAGGCGGCCAGGGAGCGGGTGAAGTCGTCCTTCACCGAGACCAGGACCGGCTGCCAGTCCGCCGTGCCGAACTCGGCGTTGATCTCCTCCGCCAGCTCCTTCACCGCCGCCGTGTACGACCGGTAGGAGTCGAGGTCCTGGCGGGAGGGGTACGCCGAGGCCAGGTGGACCACCCGCTCGCGCCACTCCGGACGGACGGTGAGGAGCTCGCGGTAGGCCAGCAGGCCGCGCAGGATGTTCTTCGACAGCTCCGTGCGGTCGACCCTGACGATGCTCTTGCGGTCGCCGATCTCCGCGCGGAGCTCCGCCAGGCGCTCGTCCACCTCCGGCCGGTGCGCCAGCGCCCGCAGCTCCTCGCCGTCCACGCCCAGGGGGTGTGCCGCGACCCGGGTGCGCCCGAGGTCGCCCGCGCACTCCTCGAACGCCGACGCCCAGGCCCTGGTGTGGAAGCCCAACCGGTCCGCGCCGAGCATGCCCCGCAGGAGCTCCTCGCGGATGTCGGCCGGGAGCATGCGGAGGTACGGAGGGGAGGCCCAGGGCGTGTGCGTGAAGTGCGCGATGCGCAGGTCCGGGCGCAGCTCGCGGAGGCGGCCCGGGACGAGGGCCAGGTGGTAGTCCTGGACCAGGACCGCCGCGCCCTCCGCCGCCTCCGCGGCCAGCGCCTCGGCGAAGGCGTGGTTGTAGGCGCGGTACGACTCCCAGCGGCGGCGGAACTCCGCGTCGAAGACCGGCTCGCGCGGGATGTCGTACAGGTGGTGGTGGAGGAACCACAGCACCGAGTTCGCGATGCCGTTGTACGCGTCGGCGTAGACGGACGGGTCGATGTCCAGCATCCGCACGCCCGGTTCGGCGACGCCCCGCCGGACCGCCTCCCGGTCGCCCTCGCCGAGCGCCGCGCACACCCAGAGACTGTCCTGGGAGCCGATGGCACTCAGGCCCGAGACCAGGCCGCCGCCGCCCCTTCGGGCGTCGAGCGAGCCGTCCTCGCCGAGTGCGTACGAGACGGGGCCCCGGTTGGAGGCGACGAGCACAGTAGCCATGGGGCGAACCTAGCCCGTCCCGTAAACGCTCAAACGTACGTATACGAGACAGGCTGATCCGGCCACGCTCCGTCACCGCGGATCGATGCCGCCGATCGATCGCCGCGGATCGTCGCCGCCGATCGATCGCGGGTGCCCCGTCCCGTCTCATGCCACGCGGCGCTGCGCGTACTCCGTGATCTCGGCCATCGGGGGGCGCTCCTCCGTGTCCACCGCGTACGTGCGCGGCTCGAAGCCCTGCCGGCCCCGCTCGAACTGCGTCAGCCTCGGCCGCACCAGGTGGCCCCGCGAGAGCCGCAGCTGCGCCGTCCGGTAGATCGCCGCCGCCATCCGGCCCAGCGCCTGCCCGTCCTGGTGCCGGTGCTTGCGCACCCCCACGTCCACCTGTGCGAGCGCGTCCAGGCCCACCGTGTGCAGGGCGTCCACGAGCAGTCCCAGCTCCACTCCGTAACCGACGGGGAACGGCAGCCGTTCGAGCAGGGAGCGCCGTGCCGCGTACTCGCCGCCCAGCGGCTGCACGAAGCCCGCCAGCCGGGGCCAGTGCAGGTTGAGCAGCGGACGGGCCACCAGCTCCGTGACCCGACCGCCCTGACCGGGAGTGTCTCCGAACGGGCGGTCGTACATCGCCTTCACGAAGTCCACGTCCGGATCGGTGAGCAGCGGGCCCACGATCCCCGTCACGAAGTCCGCCGAGAAGTCCCGCAGGTCCGCGTCGACGAAGCACACCACGTCCCCGCTCGTCACCATCAGCGACCGCCACAGGACCTCGCCCTTGCCGGGCACGGTCGGTATCCGGGGGAGTATCGAGTCCCGCGCGACCACCCGCGCCCCGGCCGCCGCCGCCACCTCCGCCGTGCGGTCCGTGGAGCCCGAGTCGATCACCACCAGCTCGTCGACGAGCGGCACCGCCTCCGTCATCAGCTCGCGACGGATCACGGCGACGATGTCCCCGACCGTCGCCTCCTCGTTCAGCGCCGGCAGGACGACGCTGACCTTCGTGTTCCGCTTGGCGGCGAGGATCCGCTCCAGCGGTCGGTCCGCCACGGACCAGGACCGCCGGTCCAGCCAGCGCTCCACCTCTTCCAGCACGTGATCTCCATCTCGCGGTTCGGACGGCCGGTTCAAGCGTCCGGGCCTTCGGTTACAGTCTTGAACAACGCGGATGCCCGATGCACGTCGGGGTGCCGACCGCGTCGGAGCGCAGGAACGAAAGTCCACCGCGCTTCACAATCGAATACCGCTCATCCAGAGGGGCAGAGGGAAACGGCCCGTTGAAGCCCCGGCAACCCTCCAGTCGGTTACCACTCGTCCTCCAGCGAGGTCCCCGGCTAGGGAAGGTGCCAAATCCGTCTCATGGCGAAAAATTCGCCATTGGGAAAGATGAGGAGAAAGGGCCTCGCCTCCATGGCTGTACAGACCGTTACCCCCACCACCGTCGACCTCGGTCCCGCGTCCGGGCTCTCCTGTCGCGAATGCGGTGAAGTCTTCCCGCTCGGTCCGATCTTCGCCTGTGAACTCTGCTTCGGACCGCTCGAAGTCGCGTACGACCTCCCCACCGGTGACCCCGAGGCGCTGCGCAAGCAGATCGAGGCCGGTCCCGCCAACATCTGGCGCTACGCCCCGCTGCTGCCCGTCCCGGCCGACGTCGCCGAGAAGCCGAACCTGAACCCCGGCTGGACCAAGCTCGTCCGGACCGACAACCTCGCCCGCGAGATCGGCGTCGCCCCCGGCAAGCTCTTCGTCAAGGACGACTCCGGCAACCCGACCCACTCCTTCAAGGACCGGGTCGTCGCCCAGGCCCTCGAAGCCGCCCGGGCCTTCGGCTTCACCACGCTCTCCTGCTCCTCCACCGGCAACCTGGCCGGCGCCGTCGGCGCCGCCGCCGCCCGTGCCGGCTTCCGCTCCTGCGTGTTCATCCCGCACGACCTGGAGCAGGGCAAGGTCGTCATGGCGGGTGTCTACGGCGGTGACCTCGTCGCCATCGAGGGCAACTACGACGACGTCAACCGCTTCTGCTCGGAGCTCATCGGCGACCCGCTCGGCGAGGGCTGGGGCTTCGTGAACGTCAACCTCCGCCCGTACTACGGCGAGGGCTCCAAGACGCTCGCGTACGAGATCTGCGAGCAGCTCGGCTGGGTCGTCCCCGACCAGCTCGTCATCCCGATCGCCTCCGGCTCCCAGCTCACGAAGATCGACAAGGGCCTCCAGGAGCTCATCAAGCTGGGCCTCGTCGAGGACAAGCCGTACAAGATCTTCGGTGCCCAGGCCGAGGGCTGCTCCCCGGTCTCCGCCGCCTTCAAGGCCGGGCACGACGTCGTCCGGCCGCAGAAGCCGAACACCATCGCCAAGTCGCTCGCCATCGGCAACCCGGCCGACGGCCCCTACGTCCTCGACATCGCCCGCCGGACCGGTGGCGCCGTGGAGGACGTGAACGACGAGCAGGTCGTGGACGCGATCAAGCTCCTCGCGCAGACCGAGGGCATCTTCGCGGAGACCGCGGGCGGCGTGACCGTCGGCGTGACGAAGAAGCTCGTCGAGGCGGGTCTGATCGACCCGGACCTCACCACCGTCGTCCTCAACACCGGCGACGGACTCAAGACCCTGGACGCGGTGGCCGACACCTCTCAGGCGACCGCCACCATCCGCCCGAGCCTGGACGCGTTCCGCGACGCCGGCCTGGCGCTCTGAAAGGTTGAAGAAGACATGGCCGTGAACGTCCGCATCCCCACCATCCTCCGCACCTACACGGGCGGGCAGTCCGAGGTCCAGGCCGAGGGCGCGACCCTCGCCGAGGTCATCGCGGACCTGGAGAAGAACCACACGGGCATCGCCGCCCGCGTCCTGGACGACCAGGGCAAGCTGCGCCGTTTCGTCAACGTCTACGTGAACGACGACGACGTGCGCTTCGAGCAGGGTCTGGAGACGGCCACCCCGGCCGGCGCGGGCGTCTCGATCATTCCGGCCGTCGCCGGAGGCTGACCGCCGAGCGCGGTGCCGGCGGCTGCTGAGCCCCTTGCCTTACCAGTCAGTACGAATTGCCCCTTCCGCGCGATAAGCGGAAGGGGCAATTCTGCATGGTTGAGCGCGGTAGAGTTGGGGAAGTCCCCTCCGCTGCCCATGCCGGGCGCATATGAGAATGCGTCTCCGCACGACAAGAAGCAGCCAAAGTGTGTGCGCGTTGTGTACCTTCTGCGCGCTTTGCCGGGCCCGACTTGCCCCGTGATCCTGGGGATCCTCCCCAATTCCCCTTTCCGCCGCGCCCAGAATTCTCGGTCGAATGACCTGTTGCAGAGGGCAGTTGGGCAGATACATTCAGCCGCGGTCGACGCGTTCCGGCGCAGAGGTCTGACCCGGGTCCGCGAAGTGCGGGTCCCGCGCAAGGGCCAGTAATAGGGGAGTTAGGCATGGCTCAGGGCACCGTCAAGTGGTTCAACGCGGAGAAGGGCTACGGCTTCATCGCGGTAGACGGTGGTGCGGATGTTTTCGTCCACTACAGCGCGATCCAGATGGATGGCTACCGCAGCCTCGAAGAGGGCCAGCGGGTCGAGTTCGAGATCTCGCAGGGCCAGAAGGGTCCGCAGGCGGACATGGTCAAGCTCGCCGTCTGAGCGCGGCGCGATCGGCCACCGACGACGCAACGCCGTCGAGGGGTCCGCATCCCCGAGGGGATGCGGACCCCTCGTGCGTTCCCGCCCCTCCCGATCGACCTCCCGAAACTCGAGAGTCGCTTGCACTCTCCTAGGGCGAGTGCTAATCATTGGCGTTAGCACTCGGAAGGTGAGAGTGCTACGAGGATCGGGCAGACGAGGCCGCCGGCCGGGTGGGGCAAGGAACCACGCGGAGTCGCGGAGGCCGTCCGTCGCGGGCGTCGGCGCGGTCCTGGAGCGTTATCCACCCCATGTCCGGGAGGACCACTTCACATGGCCAAGATCATCGCGTTCGACGAGGAGGCCCGGCGCGGTCTCGAGCGCGGCATGAACCAGCTCGCTGACGCCGTCAAGGTCACCCTCGGCCCCAAGGGCCGCAACGTCGTCCTCGAGAAGAAGTGGGGTGCCCCCACGATCACCAACGATGGTGTCTCCATCGCCAAGGAGATCGAGCTCGAGGACCCGTACGAGAAGATCGGCGCCGAGCTGGTCAAGGAAGTCGCCAAGAAGACGGACGACGTCGCCGGCGACGGTACGACCACCGCCACCGTCCTCGCCCAGGCACTCGTCCGCGAGGGCCTCCGCAACGTCGCCGCCGGTGCCAACCCGATGGCCCTCAAGCGCGGCATCGAGAAGGCCGTCGAGGCCGTCTCCGGCGCCCTGCTCGAGCAGGCGAAGGATGTCGAGACCAAGGAGCAGATCGCTTCCACGGCCTCCATCTCCGCCGCCGACACCCAGATCGGCGAGCTCATCGCCGAGGCGATGGACAAGGTCGGCAAGGAAGGCGTCATCACCGTCGAGGAGTCCCAGACCTTCGGTCTGGAGCTGGAGCTCACCGAGGGCATGCGCTTCGACAAGGGCTACATCTCGGCGTACTTCGCCACCGACATGGAGCGCATGGAGGCGTCGCTCGACGACCCCTACCTCCTGATCGTCAACTCCAAGATCTCCTCCGTGAAGGACCTCCTTCCGCTCCTGGAGAAGGTCATGCAGTCGGGCAAGCCGCTGCTGATCATCGCCGAGGACGTCGAGGGCGAGGCCCTGTCGACCCTGGTCGTCAACAAGATCCGCGGCACCTTCAAGTCCGTCGCGGTCAAGGCTCCGGGCTTCGGCGACCGCCGCAAGGCCATGCTGAACGACATCGCCATCCTCACGGGCGGCACGGTCATCTCCGAGGAGGTCGGCCTCAAGCTCGAGAACGCGGGCCTGGACCTGCTGGGCCGCGCCCGCAAGGTCGTCATCACCAAGGACGAGACCACCATCGTCGACGGTGCCGGTGACAGCGACCAGGTCGCCGGTCGCGTGAACCAGATCCGCGCCGAGATCGAGAACTCCGACTCGGACTACGACCGCGAGAAGCTCCAGGAGCGCCTCGCGAAGCTGGCCGGCGGCGTGGCCGTCATCAAGGCCGGTGCCGCGACCGAGGTCGAGCTCAAGGAGCGCAAGCACCGCATCGAGGACGCCGTTCGCAACGCGAAGGCGGCCGTCGAGGAGGGCATCGTCGCCGGCGGTGGCGTGGCCCTGCTCCAGGCGTCGAACGTCTTCGAGAAGCTCGAGGCCGACCTGTCGGGCGACGAGGCCACGGGTGCGAACATCGTCAAGCTGGCCCTCGAGGCCCCGCTGAAGCAGATCGCCGTCAACGCCGGCCTCGAGGGCGGCGTCGTGGCGGAGAAGGTCCGCAACCTGCCCGTCGGCCACGGCCTGAACGCCGCGACCAACGAGTACGTCGACCTCATCGCCGAGGGCATCATCGACCCGGCGAAGGTCACGCGCTCCGCGCTGCAGAACGCCGCGTCGATCGCCGCGCTGTTCCTCACCACCGAGGCCGTCATCGCCGACAAGCCGGAGAAGGCCGCCGCGCCGGCCGGCGGCGGCATGCCGGGCGGTGACATGGACTTCTGATCCTGACGGATCGGCAGTTCGTCGCTGGACGCGAACGAGGGCGGCACCCCCTGGTGGGGGTGCCGCCCTCGGGCGTTCCGTCCGGCGTGCGGGATCAGCGCACGTCGACGTAGTCCCCGACCGAGGCCGGGGAGTTGAAGTGCCGGTAGTCGCCGAAGCAGTGGATCCGCCAGCTGCCGTCGGCGCCCGCCTTCGCCTTCAGGGAGACCTTGCCGGCGGAGGTGGAACGGCCGGAGAGCACGGTCTTCCAGACCGTCGAGCCCTTCGGCTTGAACTGCAGGACCACCGGCGCGTTCCCGTACGCCCGCCAGGCGCCGTCCCAGTGGTGCTGGAGTCCGCCGGTGACGGTCACGTACCCGCCCTTGGCGACCGGCTCGGGGCCTGCGTTCAGGGAGACGATCCGGGTGTCGTTGCGGGCGAGCCGGAACGAGCCGGAGCCGGACTCGGCGAACCGGTCGCTGGTCAGGTGCCGGACGCGGTACCAGCCGCCGCGACTCGCGGCGGAGAGCGTGAACGTGTTGTAGTACGACGATTCCACGTTCGCCGTCGCGATCTTCTTCCAGCCGCCGTCGACGGACTGCTCCAGCTGGAGGTACTGCGTCGTCGGGAAGGACGCGTCCCGCTCGTACGTGGCGCGGAAGGTGCCGGTGACCGTGACCCGGCCGTCGGCGGAGAGGCCGATGGACGTGAGGTCCGTGCGGGATTCCAGGGGGATGGCCAGCGCCCCGTAGACCGGGTCGAAGTTCAGGTACCGGTCCGGGGAGTCGACCGTCCAGCCGCCCGCCTCCCCGCCCGAGGCGGCGACGAGCCGTGCGCTGAAGCGGCCGTCCGCACCCGTGAGCACGGTCACGGGCGTGCCGATCCCGTACTGGGGGGCGCCGAGGCGCACACGGACCGGCTCGTTCGCGACCGGCGCGTTCCCGGCCGTCGGGTCGGTCATCCGGCCGCTGATGGTGACGGTCGTGCCGTTGAGCGCCCGCTTCTTGTCGGAGGCGGCCGTGACGGTCACCTTGCGCGGCGCCCACTCGTAGACGCTGTGCCACGTCTCGACGGAGCCGTGGACCTCGGTGCTGTCCTCCGAGAACGTCGCCCGGACGTTGCTGTAGCCACCGATGTCCGCGCTGGTGATCGGGTACGGCTCGCCGGTGAACCCGCCGGTCGCGTCGGTGACGGCCTGCGCCGTCGGGGCTTCCCTCGGGAACAGCCGGTAGGAGACCGAGCGGCCCGCCAGCGGCACCGCGTCCCCGGACCCGGGCTGGATTCCGACGAGGGTGCCGGCGGGGCGGGTGTTGCGGTCGGCGTAGGAGGGCTTGCTGAGGGTGAAGGCGGGGATCGCCGGGCGCAGCCGGAAGTCGAGCTGCCCGGCGTCGGGGCGGGTGAGCTTGTTGCCGAGCGAGTCGGTGGCGGTGACGTCGATGGCGTACGTCCCGAGGGACGGGAGGGTGCCGCCGTCCTCGACGAGCTTCAGCGTGGCCTCGGCGGGCAGCCGGAAGGTGTGGGCGTACCTCGGGTCCGCGGCGTGGTCCGCGGTGAGCGCCGGGACGGTGGCGACGACGGTGTCGCCCTGCCGGATCCGCGCCGAGACGGCGGTGATCCTGGCCTGCGGGGCGTCGGACCAGGCGGTCACCGTGAAGGTGCCGCGCTGGGTGTCGTCGGTGACCGCTCGGCCGATGCCGACGGCCGGGGCGTCCTCGGCGAGGGCGGGGGCGGTCGACGCGGCCAGGGCCACGGCCGCGACGGCCGCTGTCAGGGAGAGGCGGAGGTCAGCGCGCATCGATGTACTTCGCATTCGTCTCGCTGTAGAAGTGGCTGCCCGTGGTGTTGAGGTAGAGCGCCCAGGAGCCGTCGCCGTAGGCGGTGGCGCGGTAGCTGAAGTTGCCGCTGGTGTTGGTGGTGATGCTCTTGGTCACCCAGTACCACTGGTTCTCGCCCTTGGGCTTGTAGACCAGGGTCAGCTTGGCTCCGGCGAGCGGCTTCCAGGCGCTGCCGACCTTGCGCTGGACGGTGCCGGAGACGGTCATCTTGCCGTTCACCGAGGGCCGGGTGGGGCTGACGGTGAAGGCGGAGAAGCGGGTGGAGGTGCGGGCCCGCTTCAGGGACGTGCCGGTCTTGGCGACCAGCTCGTTCGTCTCCGGGTGGTGGACTCGGTACAGCGCGCTCTCGTAGCCCTGGGCGACGAGGGTGTAGCCGCAGTAGTCGTCGGCCCCGCCGGAGCGGAGGGTGCGCCAGGTGTGTCCGCCGTCCAGGGAGGCCTGGAGCTGTACGGGCTGCCCGTAGGCGCAGTAGCCGGTGCCGATCCTGCCCTTGGCGGTGACGGTCCGGTACTCGTCGAGGGTGATCGCGTACGAGGAGTACGAGAACTGCTGCGGGACGGCGACGTCCGCCTTGTCGTACACGTGGTTGCCGCCCTGGAAGTACGCCGAGGGCCGCAGGGTCGTGTAGACGAAGTCGGTGCTGTACTCGGCCCGCGCGGCGAAGGTGAAGGTGCCGGTGGCGGAGGCGGCGGCGCCGCCGAGCACGTTCACCGCCGACCGGTCGTAGTACCCCGGTTCCCTGCCGGTCGCGACGACGGGGGCGCCCGCGAAGGGCTTCCAGGTGTCGTCCACGTACCGCTCCACGTGGCCGGTGACCTGGACGTTCGTACCGGCGAGGACGCGGTACCGGTTCAGGTCGGAGCTGATGCGGTAGACGAGCTGCTCGATGCCCAGGCGCGGGACGGAGACCTGGTCGTCCGGGTCGTTTCCGGTGCCGGTGGTGACCACGGTCGCGGAGCCGCCGCTGACTTCGGCGTTCGGGGTCAGGGGCACGGAGAAGGTGCCGTCCGCGAGTGTCGTGGCCGTGGTGGTCGTGGTGCGGCTGTCGCCGTCGTACAGGTTCAGCGTCAGCTGCACCTTGGTGCCCTCGGGGGCGGTGGTGCGGGCTCCGGTGGCCGGGTTCCACAGGGTGGTCCGGCCGGAGAGCACGGCCTGTCGCCGGTCGTAGCTGGTGGTCTCGCGGTCCCAGGACAGGTCGGTGACGCCGACGTGCGGACGGTGGGCGTAGGTGCCGGTCCACTGCTTGGTGGTCTCGCCGGGCAGTCGGTACTCGACGCGGACCGGGTAGTCCCCGAGGGCCGTGCCCTCGGGGAGGACGACCGGCGCTTCGGTCGTCCAGCCGGCGAACTCCGAGGTGAGCGCCTCCGTGGAGGCGAGGACGGGGGCGTCCGGGGCGGCGGAGGCCAGCACGCTGACCTTGACCCAGAGCGCGTTAGAGGGCAGCAGCAGACGGTAGCGCCCGTCGTCCAGCGTGCTGCCGGTGGTGCCCGTCCAGTCCGCGTGCGCGGCCGGGGCGTGGATGACGGCGGGTACGGCGATACCCGCCGAGAGAGCGAAGACGGCGGCCGCACGGACGAAGGCGTGCGGAAGCCTGCGCGTTGAGCGCGGCAAAGGGACCCCCCACAGGTCTGAGATCGCGGCCACGCCCTCAGCCGGGCGGCCGCGTGGCAGAACTTTAGCGCTCACCTGTTGAACATGTTCATTCGCTTTGCGGAAGTGCCGGGGTGATCCTGGAATGGCCTCCTTGTGAAGGGAGATCACGATGGTCACCCTCCTGACGACGCCGGCCGACCGCGAACTGGTCGTCACCCGCACCTTCGACGCTCCGCCGGCCCGCGTCTGGGAGGCCTGGACGCGGCCCGAGCACGTGCGGGAGTGGTACGGGCCGGCCGGGCTGACCACGTCCGTCGTCGACATCGACCTGCGGGCGGGCGGCGCCTGGCGCTGGGGCCAGACCGGGCCGGACGGCCAGGAGATCGTCTTCTCCGGCACGTACGAGGACGTCGTCCCGGCGGAGCGGCTCGACTACACGGAGGTCTTCGAGCAGATGCCGGACGCCGGGCCCGTCCGCGTCACCCTCACCTTCGACGCCACCCCCGACGGCGGCACGGCCCTGACCAGCGCCTCCTTCTGGCCCTCGAACGAGATCCGGGACCAGGCGCTGGCGGCGGGCATGGAGGCGGGGGTGAGGGAGCAGTACGACCGGCTGGCGGAGCACCTGGAGGGGATGGGGTGAGTCCCCGGCGGGGTCAGCGGCGGAAGAGGGCCGTCCAGAGGAAGGACTCGCCGAAGAGCGGGGAGTCGGCGGTCTGCGCGCGCATGCGGCGCAGCTCGATCTCTGTCAGGTCGGTCTCCGTCGGGGCGGTCTCCGTCGGGCCGGTGAAGATCGTACGGAGCGAGGCGTCGGTGTAGGCGAGCCCGCCGTGGAGCCTCCCCTCGCGGTAGAAGTCGGCATCCGGCAGCTCGGAGCCCATGCCGCCCTCGCCGGCCGCGAACGCGGTGAGCGCGAAGCGGCCGCCGGGGGCGAGGGCGCGGCCGAGGAGGGCGAGGTAGCCGATCCGGCGGTGCGGGGGCAGGTGGTGGAAGCAGCCGGAGTCGTAGATCAGGTCGTACGGTCCGTCGAGGACCGCGGTGAAGGCGTCGCCGCAGACGAACCGGACGTTTTCGGCACCCGTCCCGGCGGCCCGCTCCTCCGCCCAGGCGATCGCGGTGGGCGAGAGGTCGACCGCGGTCACGTCGAAGCCGGCCGATGCGAGGTACAGGGAGTTCCGGCCGGGTCCGCAGCCGAGGTCGAGGGCCTTGCCGCCGGCCGGGAGCAGGCCCTGCTCGACGTACGAGACGAGGTTCTCGTCGGGCTTCGCGACGAAGAACGGCACGGGCTTGTCCCGGTCCGTGTAGAAGGCGTCCCACCAGTCGGCCCCGCCCTCCGTCCACCGGTCGGCGCCGGGCGAGAACAGGCCGTCGAGCAGGGTGAGTACGTCGTCGATCGTGCGGATGCTGCGGTCCGTGGCGTCCATGTGGATCTCCCCTCCGAGTCCCCCAAGAATAGCGGGAGTTGAGATAAAACCGCAGGTCGGAGGCGGTGTGCGGATCGGGTGTGCGGGTGCTGGGCGGGCTGCGGCGGTGGGGGTGGGGCCGGGGTCCGGGAGGGGCGTGCGGGCCCTCCCGTACCCGCCCACAGGCCCGGGGAAGGACCGTTTCACGGCGCCCGCGGCCAATTTTCTGGCGCGTGCGATTCGCCTGAATGTACGATCCGGCTGCCGACAGGGGGGGTCCCGCCGGCCCCCGGCCACGCGGCCCGTTCCGCCCCGCCCGTCGCGCCCGCCCTCCCCCGTCGTACCCGCCTTCACACCCGTACGAGGGGACACGTACTTGTCCGTCCGAAGAGCCGTCGCGCTCGCACTGAGCGCGGCCCTGGGCATCACCGGCCTCGTGGCCACCGCACCCTCCGCACCGGCGGCCACCGCCTCCGACGCGCCGTACGACGTGACGATCCCGGCGCCGGTGGACGCTGCCGGAACCGCCGACATGATCCTCGTCGCGGCCGGGACCGGTGTCCAGATGATGCGCGGCGGAGAGATCGCGTCCCCCGTCTGGCAGGATCTGAAGGACGGGCGGGTCGCCCATGGCCCGCTGTGTCACACGGGGGACTCCTTCTCGCGCGGCGACAGGGTCGCCTGCGTCGGGTACGGGGAGGTCACCGTCCACGACTTCGCGGCCGGCGCCGACTTCACCCGGTCCTTCGCGTACGAGCAGTGGTACCCCGTCCTCGGGCCGGACCGGTTGCTCGCCGCCGAGACGGGGGCCGACGGAACCGTCCTGCACCTCCTCGGCTACGGCCCGGACGCCCCCGCGGACCTGGACGTGCCCCTGCCGGGCGACACGACGCCCTCCGTCCTGGGCTACGACGACGCAGGCGTGCTCATCCGTTACGGCGGCACCACCTCGCTCGTCGACTTCGCCACGGGCACGCTCACGCCGGTGCCCGCCCTGCCGGTCGCCACGAACTCCCCCCGTGCCGCTCTCAGCGCCGACTGGATCGTCCAGTACAGCGAGTCGGGCACGGACCAGGCGTTCGTCGTCTCCCGCACGGACCACGGCGACCCGGGCCGGACGGTGAAGCTGCCCAACGACGACGTGAACACCAAGGGGGGGATCGGCGTCGTCGGTGACTGGATCGTGGGTGACTACAGCAGGCCGTACGGCGAGGCCGCCCCGATCCTCGCCACGCCGATCGCCGGGGGCGCCACGCGCGATCTCGGCCTGGACGCCGAGCTGTACGAAGGGACGGGGACGGACGGCGCCCTGTACATGGTGGCCGAGGGGGGCGTGCAGCGGGTCTCGCCCGGATCCGACGGAGTTCCGGTCACCGCGCAGGTCCTGGCACTCCCCCCGACCCTCCCGTACACCGGGCTGACCATGGCCGACGGCAGGGTCGTGACCGAGACGCAGTCGGACACCCACACCCTCCGTGGCTTCGACGTGTCCCTCACCGGCACGCGCACGGCCGCGCGGGCCTGGACGTGCGACGCGCTGAAAAACCTCGGTCCGAACTGCCCGTCGCTCCTCGCGTCGGACGGCATGAGCACCGGGACGTGGTGGCACGACACCGGCGACGGCCGTCTGGTCGTCCTGGAGAACGGGAACCGTCCCGCGTCCGGCGGGCAGTCGGGCTGCTACGACTGCGCCGTCCTGGCGCGGGTGACCACGCCGGGCTCCGCGGGAACCACGCGCACGGTCACGCTCGCCTATCCGGGCACGCTCCAGGTGGATCTGATCCGCGGAGTCTCCGGCCGGTACGTCCTGTTCCGTGGCACCACGGCCGCCGGGAAGCGCTTGATCGTCGCGGACGTCGAGACGGGGAGGATCCTCCGCGACGGCGCCGTGACCGGGCAGGCCCTGCAGGGCGCCCGGCTCTGGACGGCGTCCGCGACGGACGACACCGTGTCCGCCGTCGACCTGCGGACGGGCGCGACCGTCGAGACGCACGCCCTCGGGACGAACTGCGTCACGTACACCCTCGAAGCCGTCGGCAAGTGGCTCTACGGCCGCTGCCCGAGCTCGACGTCCGCAGTCGTGTACGACCGTGAGAAGAAGGTGGCGACCAAGGTCTCGGTCGAGCGCAACACCGAGCCGCACCTGGGCGACGGCTTCCTCGTCTCCAGCTTCTACGGCTCCATGGGCTACGGGCTGATGGTGAGCGACGTCCGGCCCGGTGCGGAGGCGCACCGGTTCTTCGGCCCCCTCGGGTACGACGACATCCGGGAGCCTTTCGCCTGGACGGTCGACCGCTTCGGCGGAGGCTTCGCGTACATAGACTCCTGGCGGGCCGTCCGCGTCGTCGGCCTCGGCGGCGTCACGAGTCCGCTGACCGCCCTCGACGCCGACGCTCCCGCGTCCGTCGCCCTCAAGTCCGCCTCCTGGAAGCCCCGCTGGTGGCTGTCCAAGCCCGCCGCTTCCTGGACGCTGACGCTCAAGCACAAGGCGACCGGCAAGGTCGTCCGGACCCTGACCGGGGGCGAGGCCCGCGGCATCGTCGCCCCCGTCTGGGACGGCAAGGACGCGGCCGGGAGGTTCGTCGCGAACGGGGCCCACACCTGGACCCTGACGGTGAAGCCCGCCGACGGGCAGGGCGCCGACCTGACCGCCTCCGGGGCCGTCTCCGTCAGCGGTGCCGCCGCCGTCCGGCGGGACCTCGCCGGGGACGACGGCTTCGGGGACCTGCTGGTGATGGACACGGCCGGGCTCGTGTCGATGTACCGGGGGACCGGGACGGGCGCGCTGTCCGCGCGGACCGCCGGTACGGGAACGAAGTTCGCGACGACCTCCGTGTTCGTGCCGACGGGCGACCTGAACGGCGACCGCTGCGCCGACGTCTACGCGCGCGTGGGCGACCAGCTGCGGGCGTACCGGCCCGGCTGCGGGAAGGTGGTCTCGGCCTCCTCGCCGTACGCGTCGGTCGGTTCGGGCTGGGGACAGTACGACGTGCTCACGTCCTCCGGCGACGTCGACGGCGACGGGTACGCCGATCTGATCGCCCGCCAGGCGTCCACCGGTGACGTGTACTTCTACGGCGGCACCGCCGACCACCGGGTCAAGGCCCGGGTCCGGATCGGTGCCGACTGGAAGCTGTACAAGAAGATCGTCGGGGCCGGTGACCTCAACGGCGACGGGCGCGGCGACCTGCTGGGCGTGGACGCCTCCGGTGTGCTCTGGCGGTACTGCGGCACCGCGACCGGCGGCGTCACCGCGCGCGTGAAGGTCGGCTCCGGCTGGGGCGGGTACTCCTCGCTCGTCGGCGTCGGCGACCTGTCCGGCGACGGTCGCGCCGACCTGCTGGCCCGCGACACCGCCGGGAAACTGTGGCGCTACAGCGGCACCGGCACCGGGGCGTACGGCACCCGGGCGGCCATCGGCAGCGGCTGGGGAGCCTTCAAGGGCCTCTACTGACCCGCGGAACGCCCGAGGGCCCGGCCGCGCGCTCGCGCGGCCGGGCCCTCGGGCGTTCACTCCCCGGCCGGCGGGGCCGGCAGTTCCGCCTCCTGGCCCGAGCGGCGCAGCGACTCCGCGACGAAACCGTTCGCCTTCAGCTCCTCCACGACGGAGCGGAGGAAGGCGACCGCCTCCGGCGAACGCGTCACCGCCGTCCCGACCGCCTGCCGGATCTCCATGAACCGGCCCTCGATCAGCCGCACGTCCGGGTGCGCGGCGGCGTACGCGGTCATCGGCCGGCGGATGCCCGCGCCCGCCTCCAGGCCCTCGGCCCGGAACACGTCGACGCCCTCGTCGCCCCGCACCACCGTGGCGTGGACCAGCGACCTCGACAGGAACAGGTCGTACGCGGAGCCCTTCTTGACCCCGATCCGCACGCCCGGCGCGTCCACCTCCTCCACGGTGGTGAGCGCCGAGCCGCGCGGCACGGCGTACACCCCCTCGATGACGACGTACGGGGCGGTGAACGCGACCTCCGTCTCCCGTGCCGGGTCCACGGCGAGGAAGCAGAGGTCGGCCCGGCCGTCCGTCATCGCCTCGAAGGACTTCCGCGCCGCGTCGAAGCAGAGCAGCTCGACGGGGAGGCCGAGCCGCGCCCCGATCTCCCGCGCCAGGTCCACGGTGATCCCGCTCGGCTCCTCGGGCGTGCCCTGGGCGAGCACCGGGTTCCCGAGGTTGATCGAGGCCCGCAGGACTCCGGTGGGGGCGAGGTCGGCGGCGAGGGACTTCGGCGCGGTGGTCATGGGGCGGAGCCTAGGCGGTTTCGTTTGGATCATCTGGCGGACCAGAGGAAGATCCCCGCGACGTGCAGCCCGGCCAGGTAGATGGCCGCGGTCTTCTCGTAGCGGGTGGCGATCCCTCGCCACTGCTTCAAGCGGTTGATGCAGCGTTCGACCGTGTTGCGCTGCTTGTATGCCTCGCGGTCGAAGGTGGGTGGTCTGCCACCCCGGCTGCCGCGCCGCAGACGGTGTCCGCGTTGATCGGCCGGCACGGGGATGACCGCCCGGATGCCGCGCCGCCTGAGGTGTTCACGGATGGCCCGCGACGAGTACGCCTTGTCTGCGAGGACGGCTTCTGGTCGGGTCCGGGGCCGTCCACGCCTTCGGGGAACACGCAGCCGGGCCATCACGTCAGCGAAGGCAGGCGCGTCACCGGCCTGTCCAGCGGTGAGATGGAAGACCAGGGGCCGGCAGTTGCCGTCGGCCGCAAGATGGATCTTCGTGGTCAGCCCGCCGCGGGACCGGCCGATGGCATGATCGTCCGGCTCGCCGGCCGGGGCCCCTTTTTGCGGGCTCCGGCCGCGTGCTGGTGAGCCCGCACGATCGTGGAGTCCACCGAGACGACCCAGTTCAGCTCCTCGTCGGCGTCCGCCTGTGCCAGAAGCGCGGTGAACACCCGCTCCCACGTGCCATCGGCGGACCACATCCGCAGCCGGTTGTAGACGCCACGCCAGTTGCCGTACTTCTCCGGCAGCTGCACCCACTGTGCCCCGGTCTGAAACTTCCAGGCGATGGCGTCGATCACCTCTCGGTGTTCCCGCCACCGACCGCCCCGCTTCGGTGTCCGGTCCGGAAGCAACGGCTCGATCCGCGCCCACTGCGCGTCAGTCAACGACACGCCCGGACAAACGATCAGGCGACGCGGAAGGAGCGGTTACACGCAGCTGGTGCCATCAGCCCTACCGACGGTTGCCCACCAGTCGATCACTCGGGTTGCCATTGCGTCCGGTCGCAGGCCCAGAGGGTTGAGACCGAAGTGTTCCTCCAGATCTTGCCGCAGGAACTTACCGATCTCCGCCTGGTCAGCGCCACCACGGAGGCGCTGGAGCAGAGGGGCGAGCATGCAGTCGTACTCGTCTTGCACGTCGTCGGCGACGCCGATCGGATCCCACTCATTGAGCAGCTGCCGCAGGTCGTTCTCGGTGGCGTCGGTTCCAGGTCGCATCGCATCAGGGTGCCACCTGGGAGCCGCCGTCACTCGCCCCCGCCATGATCCAAACGAAACCGCCTAGGCGGCGGTGTTCCGGTGGGCGCGGTCGAGGAGCTCCCGCTCCTCGGCGGTGAGGCGGAGGGTGCCGGCGGCGACGTTGGCGGCCAGGTGGGCGGGGTCGCCGGTGCCGGGTATGGCCAGGACGTGGGGGCCCTGGTGGAGGGTCCAGGCGATGCGGACCTGGGCGGGGGTGGCGTCGTGGGCCGCCGCGACGGCGAGGACCTCCTCGCTCTCCGGGGCGGTCGCCCCCGTCTCGCGCCCGCCGGCGGCGATCGCGTAGAAGGGCACGAACGCGATGTCCTGTTCGCCGCAGTGGCGGACGAACGCGTCGTACTCGGGGCGGACCCCGATCCCGTACATGTTCTGCACGCAGACGACCGGGGCGATCTCCCGCGCCTCGGCGAGCTGCGCCGGGGTGACGTGGGAGAGGCCGAGGTGGCGGATGAGACCCGCCTCACGGAGTTCGGCGAGCGCGCCGAAGCGCTCGGCGACCGGATCGGGGCCGACGACGCGGAGGTTGACGACGTCGAGGTGGTTGCGGCCGAGCTGCCGCAGGTTCTCCTCGACCTGCGCGCGCAGCGCGGCCGGGGTCCGGGCGTACTCGCTCCAGGCGCCCGCGGCGTCCCGGGCCGGGCCGACCTTGGTGGTGATGACCAGGTCGTCGGGGTAGGGGCCGCCGAGGGCGCTGTTGATCAGCTCGTTCGCGGAGCGCAGCGGCGAGAAGTAGAAGGCGGCCGTGTCGATGTGGTTGACGCCGAGGTCGACCGCCTTGCGCAGGACGGCCGTCGCGTGGTCGCGGTCCCTCGGCACGGCGTTCGGGACGAGCGCCTCGCCGAGCTGGGGGAGCCGCATGGCGCCGAAGCCGACACGGCGGACGGCGAGGTCCCCGCCGAGGAGCCAGGTGCCGGAGCCGGCGGCGTGGGGGGCGGGGACCGGGACGGTGGTGGCGGTCGGGTCCGTGGGGGGCAGGGCCGTGGCGGTCGGGCCCGTGGTGGTCGCGCCTGTAGTGGTCATGGCGGAGATGATCTCCCGCGGACGGGGGCGGTGCCGGCGGATGGCCCGCGACGAGGGCCGGCGAGGGCGTGGTCCGCGGTTCGGGACGGAGCGGCCTCGCAGGTCAACCCGCTTCGTCCGCACGGGGGTTGGCCCCACCCCCGACCCACCGGTCCACCGGATGGGGTCCCGCCGCCCCGTCCGCGAGGCTATGCGCATGACAACGAACCGTGGACGCAAGGCCCTGGTGCTCGCCCTCTCCGTCGCCGCCGTCGCCGGTGTCGGCCTCGCCGGCGGCGGTGCCGCCCCCGCCGTCGCCGCCCCCGCCGCCGGGCTGGACTGGGGCGACTGCGACGCCGCCGTGAAGCCGCTGCCGGGGCAGCGGTGCGCCACGCTCTCCGTACCCCTCGACTACGCCGACCCCGACGGCGAGCAGATCGGTCTCGCCGTGGCCCGGCTGCCCAGCACCCGGCCCGAGGCGCGGCGCGGGACGCTCATGGTGATCCCGGGCGGGCCGGGCAGCTCCGGTGTGCAGCGGCTCGGGCAGAAGGGGGCCGCCCTGGCGAAGGAGACGGACGGCGCGTACGACCTGGTGGCCTTCGACCCGCGCGGGATCGGCGGCTCCGCGAAGGCCCGGTGCGGCTTCGCCGAGGGGGACCGGCGCCTGGTGACCCTGCGGTCCTGGCCCGCCGCCGACGGCGGCATCGGCGAGAACGTGGCCCGCTCGCGCCGGATGGCCGAGGCGTGCGAGCACAACGGGGGCGCGATGCTCCGCGGTCTGACCACGGCCAACCAGGTGCGGGACCTCGACCGGCTGCGGCAGGCGCTCGGCGAGCGGAAGCTGTCCGCGTGGAGCGTGTCGTACGGGACGTACGTGGCCGCCGTGTACGCCCAGAAGTTCCCGGAGCGCACCGACCGCTGGGTCCTCGACAGCAGCTCCGACCCCGACCCGGAGCGGGTCGCCCGGGGCTGGCTGGCGGCCATGGCGCGCGGCGCCGAGGACCGCTTCCCGGACTTCGCGGCCTGGGCCGCCGACCCGGCCCGGGCCGGCGAAGGGCTGCGCCTCGCCGAACGCCCGGAGGACGTACGGCCCCTGTTCCTCGACCTCGCCGCCCGGCTCGACCGCGCGCCGCGCGCCTCGGCGACCCCCGGCACACCGCTGACCGGCACCGTGCTGCGACAGGCGCTCCAGCAGACCCTGTACTCCGACGCCTCCTTCCCGGCCTTCGCGCGCCTGGTGTCCCAGGCCCTCGACCCGGCGGGCGTGCCGGTCCTCCCGCCCGAGCTGGCCGGGCCGATGCCCGACGAGGCGGCGACCGTCAGCGTGGGCGTGATCTGCAACGACGTGGACTGGCCCGCCTCCGTGCCGGCGTACGGGAGGGCCGTCTCCGCGGACCGGGAGCGGTACCCGCTGACGGCCGGGATGCCGGCGAACGTCACGCCGTGCGCCTTCTGGAAGGGCGGCGCGGTGGAGAGGCCGACCCGGATCACCGACCGGGGCCCGTCGAACGTCCTCATGATCCAGAACCTGCGCGACCCGGCCACCCCGCACTCCATGGGCCTGAGGATGCGGAAGGCCCTCGGCGACCGGGCGCGGCTCGTCTCGGTCGACAAGGGCGGCCACTCGGTCTACCTCGGGACCGGGAACGCGTGCGGCGACCGGGCCGTGACACGCTTCCTCACCGAGGGCGTGCGGCCGGCGGAGGACGTGCTCTGTCGGTGACGGGGCGGTGGACCGCCCGGGGTCACGCGGTGGGCGCGTGCAGGGCCGCGCGCAGGTGGCCCCGGGAGGCGGTCAGCCGCTCGGCGGCCGTGGGGGCGTCGATGTCGGCGAGGATCATGAGGATGGCGTTCTTCACCTCGCCGTCGGCGGCGGCGAGCGCGGTCTCGATCTGCTCGTCCGGCGCACCGGTGGCCAGGGCGACGATCCGCCGCGAGCGGGCCTGGAGCTTGTCGTTGGAGGCGCGGACGTCGACCATCAGGTTTCCGTAGGTCTTGCCGAGGCGGATCATCGTGAGGGTCGAGATCATGTTGAGGACGAGCTTCTGGGCGGTGCCGGCCTTGAGGCGGGTGGAACCGGTGAGGAGCTCGGGCCCGGGGACGACCTCGATGCCGTGCTCGGCGGCGGCGGCGAGCGCGCTGTCCTCGTTGCAGGCGAGCCCGATGGTCAGCGCGCCCCGGGCGCGGGCGTGTTCGACGGCGCCGACGGCGTACGGGGTGCGGCCGGAGGCGGAGACGCCGACGACGGTGTCGTCGGCGGTGAGCCCGAGCGCGGTGAGGTCCTCGACCGCGAGTTCCCTGGAGTCCTCGGCGCCTTCGACGGCCTTGACCATGGCGGTGGGGCCGCCCGCGATGAGGCCGACGACCTGCGAGGGGTCGGTGTTGAAGGTGGGCGGGCACTCGCTGGCGTCGAGGACGCCGAGGCGGCCGGCGGTGCCCGCGCCCATGTAGATGAGGCGCCCGCCGCGGGCCATGCGGGCGGCGGTGGCGTCGATGGCGGCGGCGATCGCGGGGAGCTGCCGCTCGACGGCCTCGGGGACGGTCCGGTCCTCGCCGTTCATGAGGCGGGCGATGTCCAGCGTCGGGAGCCGGTCGATCTCGGCGAGTTCGGGGCGGAAGGCCTCGGTGGTGAGGGTGGCGAGCTGGGCGCGGAGTTCGGAGTACGTGGTGGGCACGGGGGCTCTTTCGGTACGTCGGCGTCGTCGGCGCCGGTGAACGTGTGGGTCAGCGGCTGCGGGGGGAGTGACGGTGGGCGAGGGCTTCGTACGAGGCGGCGAGGGCGGGGGCGGCCGTCTCGTACGTGCGCTGTGTGACGCAGGTGAACAGGCAGTCCACGACCAGGAGCTGGCTGGTGCGGGAGGACATGGCAGCGGGGCGGAGTTCGCTCTCGCGGGCCGTGGAGGTGGTCAGGACGTGGTCGGCGTACTGGGTGACGGGGCCGTCCGGGCGGCCGGTGACGGCGACCGTGGTGGCGCCGTGGTCGAAGGCCACGCGCAGGGGTTCTATGACGTCGCCGGTGGAGCCGGAGTGGGTGATGGCGATGGCGACGTCCCCGGAGCGGAGCTGCACGGCGTTGGTGACGGCGAGGTGCGGGTCGCTGTGGGCGTGCGCGATCAGGCCGATCCGGAGCAGCTTCTGGCCGAGGTCCTGGGCGACGAGGCCGGAGGCGCCGATGCCGTAGATGTCGATGCGGCGGGCGGCGGCGAGGGCGGCGACGGCGGCACCGAGCTGGACGGTGTCGAGCCCGGCGGCGGTGTCGGCGAGGGTCTGCTGCTCGTCGTAGGCCAGCTTGGCGACGACGTCGGCGACGGGATCGTCGACGGCGATGTCGGCGGTGACGGCCGGGGCGCGGCCGGACTGCTGCTGGGCGGCCAGGCCCGCGAGGGCGAGGCGGAGGTCGCGGTAGCCGGGGTAGCCGAGGAGCCGGGCGGTGCGGACGACGGTCGCCTCGCTGGTGCCGGTGAGCTCGGCGAGGCCGGTGACCGTGAGGGCGGCGCAGCCGGCCGGATCTCCGGCGACGGCCTCGGCGACCCGTTGCATGGAGCGGGTCATGGACGGCGCGAGGGTCCGCACCTTGGCGGCGAGCGCGGCGGGGGCGGGGGGCGCGTCGCCGGTGAAACTTTCCTTCACGTCATGGTTCACACTTGAAAGCTACTTTCGACGGGGTGGGGCGACAAGACCCCGTGGTCCCTCTCGCGGCCTCTCCCGCGGGCTTTCCCCCGGGCCCTCCCGTGCTCTCCCGCGGGCCCCCTCGGCCCCGGACCCGGAAGGGACCCCCTTTTCTCGTGGGGGCGCGTGCGCCGGGTGACAATGGAGCCCATGGACGACATCGACCCCGTGGAGCAGGCGCTGCACGCCGCTCGCGCGCTGGTTCTGGCCGACCTGGTGGCCCGGCAGGTGGCCGCCGCCGAGGTCGTGTCGATGGTGGAGGACGCGGTGACCCACCGGCGCTGGTGGGTCGAGCAGTGGCCCGAGGGGGTGTCGTACGTCGCCGGGCTCGTCGCCCAGGACGTGCAGGACGCCCTGCTCGAACGGTACGGACGCTGGCCGCTCTGCCCGGTCTGCTCCTCGGGCGACCCGCACGCCCTCGACGTGGAGCCGGAGCTCGGTCCCGACCCGCACTGGGTCTGCGGCAAGCAGGGCGTGGTGGTGGCCCCGGTGGGCGGCCTGACGTGACGGGAGTCCTCGCGTGACCCTCTACATCGACCCGCCGACCTGGCCGGGCCACGGCCGCATGTGGTCGCACCTGGTCAGCGACGTCTCCTTCGAGGAGCTGCACGCCTTCGCCGCCTCGATCGGCGCCCCGCCGCGCGCCTTCGAGCGGGACCACTACGACATCCCCTCCGACCGGTACGCGGACGCGGTGGCGGCCGGTGCGGTCGAGGTCGGCTCGAAGGAGCTGCTGCGCCGCCTCACGAAGGCGGGCCTCCGACGCCCGAAGGGCCGCCCGGTCGCCTGACGCTCCTCTGGTCCTTCCTGGCCCGGGGGCCGCCCGGTCGCCCGGTCGCCCGGCGCTCCGCCCGTCCGGTTTCCGCGTCACCCCAGCCCGGCGGCGATGGCGCGGGCGCAGTCCGGGGACTCGGCGTGCGTCGTGTCGACCTCCAGGTCGTACTCCACGCCCGCGTGCACCGTCAGGGCCTGCTGCGCGGCCATTCCGACGGTCCGGTCCCCGCGGGCGATCTCGCGTCCTTCGGCGACCGCGCTCTCGCACCGGACGCCCACCCACAGCACGGGCAGGTCGCCGAGGGCCTCGCGCCAGCGCCGCTGGGAGGCGGCGCCGCCGAGGAAGACGTCGTCCACGATGATCCTGGCGCCGGCCCCGGCCATCGCCGCGAGCCCCCCGGCCCAGGCGGCCTCCAGGGCCCGGAAGCCACCCCCAACGCTGACCCCGCCGTCGGCGTCGAACACGATCCCGTCGTCGGAGTCCTGCATCCTCGCGGGCAGCGCGTCGACGAACGAGTCGACGCCGAACGCCAGCCACGGGTCCGGCAGCACGGCCTGCAGACACCGCACGATGCCGGACTTCCCCGAGCGGGAACCGCCGTTGAGAAGGATCATCCGTGTCGTCCCGGGCGCCACCCTGGGGGCGTCAGCGGACGACGTCGAACACGTTCTTCTGGAGGCCGTTCGCGTAGGCCTCGTGCTCGACCAGCTTCAGCTTCTGCACGTCCTTGTCCGTGGCGCTGAAGAGGCGCTTGCCCGCGCCGAGCAGGAGCGGGAAGACCAGCAGGTGGTACCGGTCGATCAGGCCGGCGTCCGAGAGGGCCCGGTTCAGGGAGGCGCTGCCGTGGACGATGATCGGCCCGCCCTCGGTCTCCTTCAGGGCGGCGACCTCGTCGAGCGAGCGCAGGATCGTCGTCTCGCCCCAGTTCGACACGAGGTCGTCCTCGGTGAGGGTCGTGGAGACGACGTACTTCGGCATCGCCTTGTAGTCGGCGAAGTCCTCCATGTCGGGCCACACGGGGCTGAACGCCTCGTAGCTGGTCCGCCCCATCAGCATCGCGGCCGCCTCCTTCTGCTCGCGGCCCTTGATCTCGAACGCCTCGGGGAGGAACTCGACGTGCTTGAAGGTCCATCCGGAGTTGCGGTACCCGGGCTCGCCGCCCGGGGCCTCCACGACGCCGTCGAGCGAGACGAAGGCGGTGCTGATCAGGGTGCGCATCTGGGGTTCCTCGGCTTCTCGTGTTCCGGTGCGGGCGGTCATGATCTCTGACCGACGATCATGAGGAGACTCATCGCCCGCCGTCCGACTTTCTTTCCGGCGGATGCTCAGCAGGAGGCCCCGGCCTGCCGCTCCTGTTCCCGATTCTCTCCGGCCGCGCCCGAAGTGACCACCCGGGACGGGGACTTGTGGAGCTTGAGGGAGACCGCCGCCGTGGCGAGGCCCAGGGCCGTCATGGCCGCGCCCGCCCAGGCCGTGGAGGCGTAGCCGAGGCCGGCGTCGATGACGGTGCCGCCGAGCCAGGGGCCGCCGGTGTTGCCGAGGTTGAAGGCGGCGGTGGTGGTGGCGCCCGCGAGGGTGGGGGCTCCGCCCGCGACGTTGAACATGCGGGCGTTGAGGGCCGGGGCGGTGGAGAAGGCGGAGACGCCGAGGAGGAAGGCGAGCAGGACCGTGACGACGGGGCTGGACGCGAAGAGGGCCAGGGCGGTCAGGAAGACGGTCGAGGCGGCGATGCCGCTGAGCAGCACCCCGAAGAGGTGGGCGTCGGCGACGCGGCCGCCGATCGTCGTACCGACCAGGGCGCCGATGCCGAAGAGGCCGAGGACGGCCGAGACCCAGCTCTCGTCGAGCCCGGAGACGTCGGTGAGGAGCGGGGCGAGGTAGGAGAAGGCGCAGAAGACGCCGCCCGCCGCGAGCGCGGTGACCGCGACGGAGAGGAGGACCTGGCGGTCGCGGTAGACGGTCAGTTCCCGTCCGAGGCGGGGCCTGGTCCCGGGGAGCGGGATGTGCGGGATGCGGGTGACGACGCCGACGAGCGCGATCGCGGAGGCCGCGCCGACCGCCCAGAACGCCGAGCGCCAGCCGAGGTGTTCGCCGAGGAACGCGCCGGCCGGGACGCCGAGGACGTTGGCGATGGACAGGCCGCCGATCATGACGGCCATCGCCCTGGCGCGGGAGCCGACCGGGACCATCGCGATGGCGACGGCCGCGCCGACCGCCCAGAACCCGGCGCAGGCGAGCGCGCTCACGACGCGGGAGACGAAGAGGACGGCGTAGTTCGGGGCCAGCGCCCCGGCGATCTGCCCGAGGCCGAAGACGGTGATGAGGGCGACGAGCGTCGTCTTGCGGGGCAGCCGGAGCGTCGCGACGGCGAGCAGTGGCGCGCCGACGACCATGCCGATCGCGAAGGCGGAGATGAGCAGCCCGGCGCGGGGGATGGAGACGCCCATGTCCTCCGCGAGGGGCGGCAGGAGGCCGGAGAGCATGAACTCGCTGGTGCCGAGTGCGAAGACCGAGAGCCCCAGGACGTACACGGCCAGGGGCATGCGGGCGGCGGGCGGGGTGTCGGCGGCGGGGGTCGCGGGCTCGGCTGGGGAAGACGGCATGACATGCGTCAACCTGCGGTTCGTTCCTGTCATTCCGTGGTGCCGGGAAGGTCTTGGGATGCGAGACGGATCCGCCCCGGCCCGCGTTCCTTACGCCGGGTAACAAGATGATCAACGCGGAGGTCGCTTTGCCCGGTCCTGGGCTGCCGCGTGACCTTGGTCCAGAATATTTGATCTTCACGGGCCGGGCGCGACGTGGCATCGTCGCGACGTAAGCGGCAGTGCCGGTTCGTGGGGAAGAGCCGAGTGCCGGCATGCGCCGCGACCGGGTGCGACCCCGCTCGGCGGCAAGGTCGCCCTCTGTCATGCCCATGAAGAAGCACTGCCTCGCGATCGAGAGATTGTCAGGCAACATGCCCATGTCCAGAGACGTCGGCCGGCGCCGGCGTCGCATGCGGGACGCCCTCACCCGGGCCACCAGCGCGACCGCGCTGGTCACCGCCACGGCCGTACTCACCGGCCTCGTCCAGGCCACGCCCGCCGCGGCCGACACCACCCCCGAGACCGACACCGGATACACCCGCAACAGCATCGGCCAGGACCGGCGGCTCGACCGCTGCCTCGCCGGTGTCGCGCTGCACGTCGGCGGCCCCCTGATGAAGGCCAAGGCCGTCGAGGGGCTCACCGGCACCGAAGAGCAGCTCCGCGAGGCCATCGGGGACCGGGGATGGATCGGCTTCGGCCCCCTCGGCCAGGCCTCCGACGCCGACAAGGAGGCGCGAGACGCCCAGTGGGCCGCGGAGACGGCCCGCACCACGGCCCTCGACGAGGCCAACAAGCCCTACCGCGAGTCCGCCTGGGCCAGCGACCAGATGGAGTGGCACGCGCCGAAGTTCGCCGACGCGATCACCCGGCACGCCGTCGTCGCCCAGACCGAGCTGGCCTGGCGCCTCGGCAAGGACGAGCACAGCAAGGCGAGCCCCGAGGCCGTCGCGCGCGCCAAGGCCGTCACCGAGGAGAACCGCGGCAAGGACGACTGGCACGACTGGGCCGCCGCCGACATGCTGCGGGACAGCGACGTCGCCTGGGACTACTTCGGCGGCACGACGTCCAGCGACATCGCCTCCTACCTGAGGCGCGGCGGCTACGCCGTCGACACCCCCGCCAAGGACTCCGCCGCCTACCGCGTCGAGGTCGAGGACCTCAAGCAGGCCTGGGCCGCCTGTGACTGGCAGAACCCGGTCGACCCGCGACGCAAGCTCAACGAGCCCGTCATGGACGCGATGGTCGAGTGGGAGCAGGAGTACGCCGGACAGGCCACCCAGCGCGCCGCGATCATCAAGGCCGAGGTCGAGGCCTCGGTGGCGGCCCGCGAGACCACCGACCTCATGATCCGGTCCATCGAGCAGGCCTGGTTCGCCGACCAGATCCTGACCTGGCGCAAGTACTGGACGGACAAGCTCGCCCAGGACCCGGACACGATCTTCGAGAAGCCCGACCAGGCGTTCTACGACAAGGCCACGGCCGACCTGGCCAAGGTCCGGACCGACGTCACCGCCCTCGTCGCCTCCGCCAGGGCGCAGGCCGCCAAGGCCGCGACCGCCGCGCAGAAGGCGTCGACCGCGCAGCAGGAGGCCTGGGGCGTCGCCGACGCGACCCACGTGCCGCGCGGCCGGGGTCTGATGTACGCCCAGCAGTCCGTCCAGGTCGCCCGCGCCTCCTCGGCGGTCGCCGCGGCCGCCGCGAAGGCCGCCGAGACCGCGCTGAACGCCGCCAACGCGACGATCGCCACCAGCGACACGCTGCTCGCCAAGGCGCAGACCGAGTCGCACGCGATCGACACCGAGTTCCGCCGCGTCGCCGCCCAGGAGGCCGCCGCCCAGGCGAAGGCCGCCGCCGACAGCGCCGAGGCCAACGCCACGGCCGCGGCCGAGAGCGCGAAGACCGCGAAGGCCGCCCGTACGACGGCCGAGGACAAGCGCGACCGGGCCAAGGCCGCCGCCGGCACCGCCGCCACCGAACGGGCCAAGGCCCAGACGGAGCAGGCCACCGCCGTCGCCTC
This sequence comes from Streptomyces sp. NPDC107498, assembly GCF_055582805.1. NCBI lineage: Bacteria > Bacillati > Actinomycetota > Actinomycetes > Kitasatosporales > Streptomycetaceae > Streptomyces > Streptomyces sp. NPDC107498. The sequence continues at coordinate 41,587 of NZ_JBVJPE010000031.1, forward strand.
CCGCGCCAAGGCCGCCGCCGAGCGCGCCAAGGCCGCCGCGGCCGAGCAGCGCGCCACCACCCAGCAGACGACGGCGACCGCCGCCGACACGGCCGCCGGGACCGCGACCGCCGACGCCAGGACCAAGCGGACGCTCGCCGACGCGAAGGCCAAGGCCGCGCAGACCGCGCGCGAGAAGGCCGTCGTCGCCCTCCGGGCCAAGCAGGCCACCGCCGCCCGCGCGGCCGCCCTCGAAGCCGCGGCCACCGCCGCCGAGGGCACCGCGGCCGCCACCGAGACCCGTACGGCCGCCACCGCCGCCCGTACGGCCGCCACCGAGGCCGCCCAGGCCGCCACCGCCGCGCAGACCGCCGCGGACCAGGCCACCGCCGCCGCCGTCACGGCCCGCTCCGCCGCCACCACGGCGGAGGGCGCTGCCGCGCGCGCCCGGTCGAGCGCGAGCACCGCGTGGTCGGCGTACCGCACCTCCCTCGGTGAGGCGTCCACCGCGCACGCCGCCGCGGCCACCGCGCTCGACGCGTCGCAGGACGCGGCGATCCGCGCGGACAACGCCGCCACGGCGTCGGAGAACGCCACCGGACTCGCCAAGAAGGCCGAGCAGGAGGCGACCGCCGCCGGCACCGGAGCAGCCGAGGCCGTGAAGGCGGCCGGGACCGCCGCGGGCCGCGCCTACGCCGCCGGTCAGGCCGCGCTCGCCGCCCGCGACAGCGCCACGGCGGCGGTCACCGCCGCCGGCGACGCCGTCTCGTACGGTGCGCCGTACCAGGAGAAGGACAGCGCGGCCGCGTTCGCCGTGCTCGTCGGCCAGTCGACCAAGACGGTCGCCGAGCAGCAGGCCGCAGCCGCCGAGGCCAAGGCCGCGCAGGCCGCGGAGGCCGCGGAGTCCGCGCAGCAGACCGCCGCGCAGGCCACCGGGGACGCGAAGCTCGCCGCCGAGGTGGCCGCCGCCGCCGCGGCGGATTCGGCCCGCGCCGTCGAGGCCGTCACCCGCGCCCAGGCGTCCGCGGCCGAGGCCGCCGACGCGCAGCAGGGCGCGAAGACCGCCTCCGACACCGCCGCCGACCATGCCGTGCAGGCCGGGAACGACGCCGCCTCCGCCCGCCTCACCGCGGACGCGGCGAGCGACGCGGCCACCGAGGCCGACCGCGAGGCCACCGACGCCGAGCGGCACGCCGCCGAGGCGAACGGGAAGGCCGGCCGGTCCGCCGACGCGGCCGAGGAGGCCGCGGAGAAGGCGGCCGAGGCCGAGCGGGACGCCAAGGACGCCGAGGACAGGGCCGGCGACGCGGCGGGCGACAGCACCGCCGCCGAGGAGGCCGCGAAGAAGGCCGAACAGGAGCAGCGCGAGAAGAACGAGGCCGCGCACAAGGCCGCGCTCGCCGAGGGCACCACGCCCATCGAGGGCGGCGCGAGCAACTGGCCGGTGCTCGGCGAGCGCGAGGAGGGGATCCTCCTCGACGCCTGCGGCCAGACCTGCGTCGACGACTACCGGAAGGGCCTCGCGGCCGTCTCCGTGAACGTCGTCGAGTGGGCCGACGCCAACGGCGGGAAGATCCTCTTCGAGCAGCTCGACGCGGGCAAGGCCAAGGCCTGCCTGGCCGGGTCCGACGTCGACGACTGCCTCTGGGACCTGGTCGACATCCCGTCGTCCGCCGTGATCGTGGGCCGCGTTCCCGCGCTCGCCCAGGCGATCGAGAAGGTCTCCGACGGCATGCGGACGATCTTCCGCGATGCCGACGACGCCCTGCGCCGGCTCAACGAACTGACCGCCGTCATCAGCGAAGCCCGCTCCACCCCGCGCCTCAACCGGTGCCTCGCGGGTGTCGCCCTGCACGCCGGCGGCGCCAAGACGAAGACCCTGGCCATCCAGGGCCTGACCGGCGGCGACGCCCAGCTGGAAGCCGTCGTCGGCGAGCGCGGCTGGATCGGCTTCATGCCCCTGGGGCAGGCCAACGCCCAGGACCGCGAGGCCGGTTACGCCTACCTGGACGCCTTCGCGGCCCAGAAGGCGATCCTGGAGGACGCCAACAGGCCGTACGCGATGAGCTCGTTCGACGAGGGGATCACGCTGCACGCGCCGGAGTTCGGCGCCGACATCAGCGCGTACACGGCCGCCACCCAGGCGAAGCTGGCGGAGCGCATCGGCTGGGACGCGCACACCAACGCGAGCCCCGAGGCGATCGCCAAGGCCCGGCAGATCACCGAGCAGAACCGCGGCAAGGACAGCTGGCACGACTTCGCGGCCGACATCATGCTGCGGGACTCCAACGTCGACAACACCCGCTTCTTCGGCGGCACCACGTCCTCCGACATCGCCACGTACCTGCGGCACGGCGGCTTCCCCGCCGGAAAGGTCACCGAGGGCACGCCCGAGTTCCGCGTCGAGGTCGAGGGCCTCAAGCAGGCGTGGGCCTCGTGCAACCACGCCGACCCGGTCGACCCGCGCAACGCCCTGAGCGAGGCCGTCTCCCAGGCCTCGGCCGAGTGGGAGGCGGAGTACGCCGGTCAGGCCGCGCCGCGCGCCGTCATCATGCAGGCGGAGGCCGACGCCGCCGCCGCGACCCGGTCCGCCACCGCCGCCATGATCGAGGCCATCGGCCAGGCGTGGCGCGCGGACCAGATCCTGCGCTGGCAGAAGTACTGGCACGACCAGCTGGAGGCCGACCCGCACCACATCCTCAAGCCGAAGCAGGCCCTCTTCGACAAGGCGAAGACGGACCTGGCGAACGCCCGGGGCAAGGTCCAGGCGCTGGTCGCCACCGCCAAGGACCAGGCCACCGCCGCCAACGCCGCCGCCCAGCGCGCGGTGACCGGCCAGCAGCAGGCCTGGGCCATCGCGGACGCCTCCGAGGTGCCGCGCGGCCGGGGCCTGATGTACGCCCGGCAGTCCGTCCAGGTCGCCCGTGCCTCCGGCGCGGCCGCGACGGCCGCCTCCAAGGCGACCGAGACGGCCCTGAACGCGGCGAACGCCACCGTGTCGACGTCCGAGGCGCTGCTCGCCCTGGCGAAGACCGAGGCGCACGCCGTCAACACCGAGTTCCGCCGCATCGCCGCCCAGGAGGCCGCCGCCCAGGCGAAGGCCGCCGCGGACAGCGCCGACGCCTACGCGGCCTCGGCCGCGAAGAACGCGGAGACCGCGAAGAAGGCCAAGGAGACGGCCCTCGCGGAGGAGCAGGACGCCAAGGACGCGGCGGCGAACGCGCAGGCGCAGCGTGCCGTGGCCGAGCTGGAGCGCGCCAACGCGGCGGCCTACCGGGCCACCGCCGAGCGCGAGCGGGACAAGGCGGCGGGCCACGAGGCCGACGCCGTCGCCCAGGGCCGGATCGCGAGCCAGGCCCGCACCTCGGCCGAGGCGGCGGGATCCACGGCCTCGTCCAAGCGGGCCGTCGCCGAGCAGGCGGAGCGCGACGCGGTCGCCGCCCGTGACAAGGCCCTCGAGGCCGAGCAGCGGCGGGACTCGCTGAACGCGAAGGCGGCGGCCCTGGAGGCCAATGCCGCCGCAGACGAGGGCACGGACGCGGCCGGAGCCTCCCGTGCCGCCGCGACCGACGCCCGTGCCGCCGCGAACACGGCGACCACGGCGGCCACCGAGGCGCGCGCCTCGGCGAACGCGGCCACGGCCGCGGCCACCAACGCCCGCGAGGCGGCCACCAAGGCGCAGGGCGCCGCGTCCCGCGCCAAGGCGGCGTCCGACAGTGCCTGGGCGTCCTACTGGGTCGCGGCGGGTTCCGCCGCGGCGGCGCACGCGGCGGCGGCCGAGGCCATCGACGCCTCCCAGGCGGCGGCGGCCGACGCCAAGGGCGCCAAGGAGCAGTCGGAGAAGGCCTCGGCGGCGGCGAAGGTCGCCAAGACGGAGGCCGCGGCGGCTCGTTCCGAGGCGGCGCAGACCGCCGCCTGGGCGGCGACCACGGCGGGCAAGGCGCTCGCGGCGGTGCAGTCCTCGCTCGCGGCGCGTGACTCCGCCGCGGCGGTGACCAAGCCGGCGAACGAGGCGATCGCGCTCGGCGGCCCGTTCCAGGAGGTCGACAGCTCCGCCGCGTTCGCGGTGCTGACCGGCCAGCAGTCGCTGACGATCGCCCAGCAGCAGGCCGCCGTCGCGGCGGCCACGGCCGACCAGGCCCAGGCGATGTCCGCCGAGGCGAAGGCGCTGGCCGACCGGGCCGCGGCGGACATGAAGCTCGCGGCGCAGGCCTCGGCCTCGGCCGCGGCGGACGCGTCCCGGGCGGCCAAGGCGTACCAGCGGGCCCAGGAGTCGGCGGCCCAGGCCGCGAAGGACGCCAGGGAGGCCCAGGCGGCTGCCGGCCGCGCCGACGGCTACGCCATGGCGGCCGGCGAGGACGCCCTGGCGGCGTGGTCGGCGGCGACGGACGCGCAGTCGGACGCCAACGCGGCGGACGCGGCGGCGACCGAGGCGGAGAAGGACGCCGCCAACGCCCGCGCCGTGGCCACCAAGGCCGAGGAGGACGCCGCCAGCGCCCGTGCCACCGCCACCAAGGCGGAGGAGGACGCGACGGCGGCCGAGACGGCCGCGGCCGGTGCCAGGGACGCGGCGGAGGAGGCCCAGGCCGCCGCGGACCGCACGGAGAAGAGCGGCAGCGCCGAGCAGATCTCGCAGGGCGTCACCACCGGGATCGGCGACGTGTGGGCGGTCCTCGACCACATCGAGTACATCGGCGAGCCGCAGAACGTCGTCAAGGACAACTGCAACCCGATCATCCACATCGGGGACTGCAAGATCACGGCGACCGTCACCTACAAGTCGCACACCGACGTGTACATGTGCGCGGCCAAGTCGGAGGACTACGCGACGACCACGGGCACCTGCCCGAAGGACGACACGATCTACCTCGGTCCCGACGTCTCGAAGGAGCCCGTGACCGAGCGGCTCACCACGGTTCTGACGATGACCGAGTTCAACTCGGGCATCGACCCGGTCGACATCCTCCTCGGCGACTTCATCGGCTGCGCGAAGCTGCTCACCCCGGGTCTCTCCGGCGGCAGCTGGGGCGACTGCGCCTGGGCGGCCAGCTGGTTCGTCGCGGGCCCGCTCTTCCGGGCCGGCAAGGCCGCGGTGCAGGCGCTCGACGCCTCCCTCCGGATGGGCGTCGGCTTCATGGACGCCTATCGGGCGCTCCGCACCACCGGTCTGACCGAGGCCGCCATCCAGGGCATCATCAGCCGGATCTTCCAGAAGCTCGGCAAGGCGTGCGAGGTCGCGGACACCGCGACCTTCAAGCTCGCGTCGTTCTCCATCGCGTCGTCCGACTCCGACGTCGTCAAGAAGTGCACCGAGGTCCTCAAGGACATAGTCAAGGACGGTGACCACGTCGTCCTCGGGGTCAACCCCCACTCGGACGAGCTGGCCAAGTCCCTCGGCGGCGGCGCGGACACGTTCAACAACAAGGTGTACGGCACCGAACTGCCGGCCAGCATGGGGATGGGGTCGCGCGCCCTGTGGACGGTGGGCGTCGAGCGATCGGTGATCAACCCCAACGTGAGCATCTCGGTGTCCCTGGACGGTGTCGAGGGCGCCAGGACCGCGAACGAGGCGCTGAGCAAACTTCTGGCGCGAGGGGAGACGATCCCGGCCAACGACTGGAGCGTCGTCCAGGCCGGCGGCTACGGAACCGCATGGGAGATGATCAAACTCCGCACGGCCGTCCGCATGGAGTACCGCACCTGGGATTCCATCAAGTGGTACATGAAGGTGCTCGACGAGGAGACGGGCAAGATGGTGCCCAAGCGGGTCTACCCGGATCGCTTCACGTACCCCAACGGAACGCCTGTCGACTGAGGAGGGGAGAGCAGTGACGGATTTCGTCCGGGAAGGGCGGCTCTTCAGAGTGAGCGGGTTCGACCCCTCGCACCGCCGGCTCTTCCTGATCAGCGAGGCCACGCTCGTGGACCGGACCACGACCAGGGTCGAGGTCTCCTTCGGGCACGTGGAACTGATGTTCCTCAAGCCCCTCTACCGGAACGGGCTCCACATCCGGCGGGCGACCGCCGCCGAGTTCGGCGTGCTCAGCGAACGGCACGGCATTCCGGCGGCGGACGCCGAGTACACCTGGATCCTGGATCCGGACGGCGAGAGCTTCGTCGTCAGCTCCCATCCGAGCTGGCGGGAGGCGGAGTACGCCCTGATGGGTGAGCGGGAGTCGTTGTACGACGGCCCCTGGCCGCCGGAGTTCCCGGTGGAATCGGGCAGCGTCGGCTGACCGTGGAACGAAAGGGGGCCGTCCCCGGTGCGGATGCACCGGGGACGGCCCCCTCTCCTTTTCGCTTCTTCGCGCCGGCGGCGTCAGCCCCGCGCGTCCGCGATCTTCTCCAGCTGGGCCTTCACCACCGGCTCCGGGATCGCCGCGTGGTTCGGGTCCAGCATGTTCACGCCGTAGAAGGCGGCGACGACGCCGCCGCTGCGGACCACGGTGTACGTCATCGGGACCTTCTGCTTGCCGATGTCGCCGGTGATCCGGTAGGCGACGGTCTCGTCGGCGCCCGCGCCGAGCTCGGGGGCCGGGAGGCTCCCGACCTTGCCGTAGGTGAGGCCGAGGGTCTTGAAGCCCTTGGGGCAGGCGGTGACGGCGGCGCGGAGCTCGGTCATGACGCGGGTGGCGTCGGCCTCCGAGTGGGAGGCGAGCCACATGGAGCCGACGGTGGCGTTCTTGGCGTCGACGGGCTGGAGGGAGCGGTGGGCGGTGGCCACCGCGGGGAGGTGGGTGAAGCCGCCGATCAGGCTGGCGAGGGGCTGGCAGGCCTTGGTGTCGGCCTTCATGCCCCGGCCGGCCTCGACCTCGGCCTTGGCGACCTTCTTGGCGTCGAACCCGGCGTTCTTCCCGGTGAGGGCGGCCTTTTCGAGCTGCTCGCCGTCGAGTGCGCCGAGGCGCTTCGCCTCGGCGGAATTCTTCTCGTCGGCGCTCGGTGCGGTCGCCTTCGGCTTTTTGTCGCCGGATTCCGCGGATTCTCCGCTGCAGGCGGAAGCCAGGAGCAGGGCCGGAACGACGGCGACGATCGGAAGGGCCCTGTGCAGTCTCATTTTCTTTTGCTTTCCTGGCGTCTCTCGCGGGCGAAGAACAAACGAAATGATCTTACCGGCGGTAGGAGAGCCTCCTCATTACGTTTTGGCTTCGGCGGAGCGAGTGGTGCGGTGTTCAGCCCTCGTCGGACGTGTCCGTCAGCTCCGTGAGTTCCCGCTCCATGTTCTCCCGGGCCTTCTCCTCCCAGACGGCCGCCCCGTACGGGGTGCGGAAGAGGCGGGGGAGGTCGAGGAGGTGGCGGAGGACGGCGGCGCGGCCCTTGCGGAATTCCGGTTCCGGGACGAAGGCGTACTCCTCGCGGACCGCCGCCGCATACCCCCGGTACGTATCGGGATCGGTGGCCAGGATCGCGAGGTCCGCGTCGCAGAGGGCCTCGCCGTTGAGGTCGCCCGGGGCCGGGTCGTGGGTGGTGGTGAGGCGGACCAGGCGGGCCACCTCGGTGACCTCGTGCGCGGTGAGGCCGGCCTCGGTGAGGGCCTTCTCGGCCAGGGCCGCCGAGCGTTCCTCGTTCTCCGAGCGGTCCGGGCGGTAGACGGCGTCGTGGAACCAGGCGGCGAGCCGTACGAGTTCCAGCTCGCCGCCCTCCCCGCCCTGGTCGGTGAGCTCGTCGACGCGGTCGAGTACCGCCCGGAGGTGGGTGACCGTGTGGTAGCGGCGCTGCGGCTCGGCCCAGCGGGACAGCAGGTTCCGGCCGTACGGCGCGGGGTCGGGGCCTTCGCGGCCGGCGCGGGCGGCGAGGAGGGTGGTGTTCCACCGCCGCAGTAGGTCCGGGTCCAGGGCCAGGTCCCGGGCGTGCTCTTCCTCGATGGTCATGAGGGCATTCTGCCCGCCCGGGGGGTGCGGAGCGAGTGCTTCCCACGCCCCCTCATCCCCCTCTTACATACCCCCCATGGGTATGCTACGGTGCTCCGCACAGGTACCCCCTAGGGGTATACGGCAGCGAGTGAAGGGTCAGGGCAATGTCAACCGTCAATCCCCGGCGCTGGTGGGCACTTGTCGTGCTCGCCGCCGCTCAGTTCATGGTCATCATGGACACCTCGATCATCGGGGTCGCGCTCCCCGAGATGCAGAAGGACCTGGGCTTCTCGCCGAGCGAGCTCCAGTGGATCTTCAACGCCTACGTGGTCGTCTTCGGCGGCCTGCTGCTCCTCGGCGGACGCCTCTCCGACCTCGTCGGAGCCCGCAGGATCTTCGTCTCCGGCTGGGCGGTCATGATCGCCGGTTCGGTCGTGGCCGCGGCCGCGCAGACCGCCTGGGTCGAGATCGTCGGCCGCGCCGTCCAGGGCGTCGGCGGCGCGCTGATCGCGCCCTCCGCCATGACCCTGCTCATGATGCTCTTCATGCACGACCCGAAGGAGCTCGGCAAGGCGATGGCGCTCTACGGTGCCGCCGCCCCCGCCGGCGGCACCGCGGGCGTCTTCCTCGGTGGCGTCTTCACCGAGTGGGTGAGCTGGCAGTGGGTCTTCATCATCTACATCCCGATCGGCCTCGCGACCCTCGCCGCGACCAAGCTCCTCCCGAACGTCGACTCCCGCCGCGGCTCCGTCGACGTCCTCGGCGCCGTCGCCGTCACCGCCGGTCTCGCGCTCGCCGTCTTCGCCGTCGTCCGGGCCCCCGAGGTCGGCTGGGGCGCGACCGCCACCGTCCTGGAGCTGGCCGGCGCCGCCGTCCTGCTGATCCTCTTCCTCGTCGTCCAGAAGGGCATCCGCGAGCCGCTCATGCCGCTCTCCGTCTGGCGGGTCCCGCGCCTCGGCTCGGCCAACCTGGCCATGACGCTGCTCGGCGCCGCGTGGATCCCGATGTGGTACTTCCTCAACCTGTACCTCCAGCAGGTCCTGGGCTTCGGCGCCTTCGAGTCCGGCGCCGCGCTGCTCCCGATGACCGTGCTCCTCATGATCTTCATGACGGCCATCACGGCCCGGCTCATGATGAAGGTCGGCGCCAAGCCGCTCATCGCGGGCGGTCTGCTGGTCCTCGCCGCCGGTCTGGTCTGGCTCGCCGCCGTCGGGCCCACCGGCACCTTCCTCGTCGACGTCCTGCCGGCCTCGCTGGTCGCCGCGCTCGGCATGTCCCTCGCCTACATCCCGACGATGATGAGCGCGATGGCCAACGCCCCGCAGGAGCAGGCCGGTCTCGCCTCCGGCATCGTCAACACCACCTACAACGTCGGCTCCGCGCTCGGCCTCGCCGCGCTCACCGCCGTCGCCATGTCCCAGGGCGCCGACCAGCTCGGCAACCTGCCGAAGCTGACGGACGGCTTCTCCTCCGCCTTCATCGGCGCCGCGATCGTCGCCGCCGTCGGCGGCGTCGTCACCCTCCTCGTCATGAAGGGCGACAAGGCGGTCGCGGCCGGGGTCGCCGCCCCCGCCCCGGAGGCCGAGAAGGTCTCCGCCTGAGCCCCGCCCCGAAGGGGCCGCCCGATGTCCGCCCCCGGACGTCGAGCGGCCCCTTTCCCGTACTCGGAAGGAAGAGAAGTGGAGCTGAACACCCGCGCCGTGCACGTCTTCAACGAGCCCTTCCCCAGCGGCAGCCGGCCGCTCTCCGTGCCCCTCGTCCAGTCCTCGGCCTTCGCCTTCGACTCCGCCGCCGAACTCGCCGACGCCATGGCCGACCCCGACGGCCGGTACGTCTACGGCCGCCGCGGCAACCCGACCGTCCGGGCCCTGGAGCAGACCCTCGCCGGGCTGGAGGGCGGGGCGGGGGCCATCGCCTTCGCCTCCGGCATGGGCGCCATCAGCGGGGTGCTCCTCGCCCTCCTGCGGCCCGGCGACCGGGTGGTCGCCCAGCGCTGTCTGTACGGGGGGACGCACGCGGTCCTGTCGGACCTGGCCGAGCGGTACGGGATCGAGGTCGTCCGGATATCCGGCGACGACCCGGCCGAGCTGGAGGCCGCCGCGGTGCACCCCGCCACCCGGCTCCTCGTCCTGGAGACGATCGCCAACCCCACCGGCCAGGTCCCGGACCTGCCCGGACTGCTCGCGGCGGCCCGTGGCCTCGGGGTGACGAGCCTGGTCGACAACTCGCTCGCCTCGCCCGTGCTGTGCCGTCCCCTGGAGCTCGGCGCCGACGTCGTCGTGCACTCCACCACCAAGTACCTCTCCGGGCACTCGGACGTCCTCGGCGGCGCCGCCGTCTTCGCGGACGACGGACTGCGCCGCCGGGTGTGGCCCCGCACGGTCGAACTCGGCGCCTGCGCGGACCCGTTCGCCGCCTGGCTCACCCTGCGCGGGATCCCCACGCTGCCGCTGCGGATGCGCGAGCACTGCGCCAACGCCGCCGCCCTCGCCGAGCTCCTGGCGACCCGCGCCGGCGTCACGGCCGTCCACCATCCCTGGCGCGTCGGCCATCCCTCGTACGACACCGCCCGGAAGGTCCTCGCGGGCGGCGGCGGGCTGCTCTCCTTCGAGCTCGCCGGGGGCCGGGAGGCGGGCCGGGCCTTCATCGAGCGCGTACGGCTCGCGAAGCTCGCCCTCTCGCTCGGCGGCGTGGAGACGCTGGTGGCCCATCCGGCGTCCACCTCCCACCGCGAGCTGGACGCGGACGCCCTCGCGGCCGCGGGGATCGCTCCCGGGCTGGTGCGGATGTCCGTCGGCATCGAGGACGTCGAGGACCTGTGGTCCGACATCGAACAGGCCCTCGCATAGGCCTTCTTTTGGGTTGACAAAATAAAGGGTCGATTCGTAGATTTGGAGGTGCCAGGGAAAGACCACTCCTAGGTCAAGGGGGGCGCGCGATGCGCTACTTCGAGGACTTCCGGCCCGGCGACGTCCACGAACTGGGCACCGTCACCGTCACGACGGAGGAGGTGCTGGAGTTCGGCAGGCGCTTCGACCCGCAGCCCTTCCACACGGACCCCGAGCTCGCGAAGGACTCCCCGTTCGGCGGTCTGATCGCGAGCGGGTTCCACACGCAGTCGATGTTCATGCGCCGCTACGTCGACGGCCTGCTCGCCTACAGCGCCTGCACGGGCTCGCCCGGCATCGACGAGGTCCGCTACCTGCGGCCCGTCCGCCCGGGCGACGTCCTCACCGCGCGCGTCGAGATCCTCGGCGCCACCCCGTCGCCGTTCCAGCCCGCCACCGGCACCGTCAAGCCGCGGTGCACGCTCGTGGCCCCCGACGGGACGGCCGTGTTCAGCATGATCCTGCACAGCATCTTCCGCCGGCGCCCCGCCGACGCCGAGGCCGGCCATCCGTCGTCGATGCCCGCGGCCGAGGACCCCGTCGCCTGTGGGCGACCGGCCAAGACCTGTGCCCCGGCCATGAGCGCCTGACGGACCGTCCTCCGTCGGGGCCCTGAACACGGCCGTCCGAATCTCCGCAACCCAAGTGAAGGGGGACCTCCTGTGGAGGCCGTATCCCGCACCGCCCAGTGGACCGCCGCCGCGCGCGCCCTGGAGACCGAGCGCGAGGACCGGCTGTTCGCCGATCCCTACGCGCGCACCGTCGCCGACGAGATCGGCTTCGAACTGCTCGCACGCTACGACGGGGGCGGCATCGTGCCGTTCCTCGCCATCCGCACCACCTACCTCGACCGGGCCGTCGTGAAGGCGGTGGAGGAGCGCGGCATCCGGCAGGTCGTCTTCCTCGCCGCCGGCATGGACACTCGCTTCTTCCGGCTGCCCTGGCCCGACGGCGTCACCGTCTACGAGCTCGACCGCCCGGCCCTCCTGGAGGCCAAGGCCGAGATGCTGAAGGACGAGCCGCGGCCCGCCGGCCGCACCCGGGTCACCGTCCCCGTCGACCTCACCCAGGACTGGACCGGCCCCCTGAAGGAGGCCGGCTGGAAGAGCGAGGAGCCGGTCCTGTGGGTGGTCGAGGGCCTGCTGTTCTTCCTGCCCGAGCAGGCCGTGCGGACCCTCATCTCGACCCTCTCCGCGCACGCCGCGCCCGGCTCCGTGCTGCTCGGCGACGTCATCTCCAAGTCCGCCCTGGAGAACCCGCTCGCCCGCACCTTCATGAGCGCGCTCGAGGAGGACGGCAACCCGTGGCTCTTCGGCACCGAGGAGCCCGAGGCGCTGCTCGCCGACTGCGGCTGGGACGTGCGCGAGGTCAGGCAGCCCGGTGAGGACGGCGCCTCCTTCGAACGCTGGCCCTACCCGGTTCCGGCCCGCTCCGTCCCGCGCGTCCCCCGCTCCTTCCTGTTCACCTGCGACCTGCCGACGCACGAGGAGGAGAAGGCCGCATGAGCGCCCACGACTTCCACCAGCGGGTCATCACCGACGCCGGTGCGGCCGTGCGCGGTCTGACCGTCGCCCTCGGCGAACGCCTCGGCCTCTACAAGGCCCTCGCGGAGCACGGCCCGCTCACGGCCGGGCGGCTCGCCGCCGAGACCGGCACGAACGAGCGGTACGTCGAGGAGTGGCTGCACGCCCAGCTCTCCGCCGGGTACGTCGAACGGCACCCCAGCTCCCTCACGTACACGCTCCCCGCCGACCACGTCGAGGTCCTCGCCGACCCGAAGGCCGTCACCTACGCCGCCGGATTCTTCACCGCCCTCAAGGCGCTGTACGCCACCGAGGACCTGCTCGTCGAGGCGTACCGCACCGGCGAGGGCGTCGGCTGGGCCGAGCACGACGCGGCCCTCGACACCGGCATGGGCTCCTTCTTCCAGCCCACGTACGAGCACAAGCTCGTCCCGGACTGGCTGCCGTCCCTCCACCAGGTCACGGAGAAGCTGAGGAACGGCGGCGCCGTCGCCGACGTCGGCTGCGGCGTCGGGCACACCACCCTCCTCATCGCGAAGGCCTTCCCGAACGCCACCGTCCACGGCTTCGACTACTCGGAGGAGGCCGTCTCGATCGCGCGGGAGCTCGCCGAGGAGGCCGGTCTGTCCGACCGGGTCGTCTTCGAGGTCGCCTCCGCCGACGACTACCCCGGCTCCGGCTACGACCTGGTGTGCTTCTTCAACGCCCTGCACGACATGGGCGACCCGGTGGCCGCCGCCCAGCACGTCCACAAGTCCCTGGACGCGGACGGCACCTGGATGCTCGTCGAGTCCAACGTCTCCCCGCAGGACATCGACGCCCAGACCCCCGCCGCCCGCATGTTCATGGCCCTGTCCGCCGTGATGTGCCTGCCGGTCGCGGTCGCGCAGCGCGGCCCGCACGCCCTCGGCAACCACTCCGGCGAGAAGGCCTTCCGCGCCATCGCCGAGGAGGCCGGCTTCACCCGCTGGCGGCGCGCCACCGAGACGCCCGTCAACGCGGTCTACGAGGTCCGCCCGTAACCCCCTCCGAAGGAGCGAGATCATGGGCGTCGCCGCCCCCCTGCCGGTCACCGACCGCTTCATGGAAGTCCTCAGCCGCCTCAGCGAGCGCTCGGTCGAGGACTACTACAACCCGTACCAGACCTTCCAGTGGCCCGAGACGCTGGAGGAGAACCGTTTCTGGATGACGCCGGAGCTGCTCACCGTCTACGGCACCGAGCACTACGACACCCTCGGCGAGGAAACGCTCCGGCGCCTGTCGAAGTGGGAGTCCGTCAACTTCTACAGCCTCAACGTGCACGGCATCCGCGAACTCCTCATCGAGGTCGTCGGCCGCATCCACATGCCGGGCTTCGAGGTCCCCTCGGACTTCTTCCACCACTTCATCGGCGAGGAGAACGAACACATGTGGTTCTTCTCCGAGTTCTGCCGGCGCTACGGCCACAAGATCTACGGCTCCACCGCCATGCGCGCCGACGCCGCCTGGGAGCCCGAGGTCGAGAACTTCCTCGTCTTCACCCGCATCCTCTTCTTCGAGGAGCTCGTCGACCACTACAACTCCCGGATGGCGAAGGACGAGTCCCTCTGCCACACCATCCGCGAGGTCAACCGCATCCACCACCAGGACGAGTCCCGCCACATCGCCTTCGGGCGCGAGCTGGTCTCCCTGCTGCACCAGCGGATGTGCCAGGCCGTGAGCGCCGACCGGGTCCGCGAGGTCGAGGCGTACCTCAAGCGGTACGTCGTCTACAGCGTCAACTCCCTCTACAACCCCCACGTGTACAAGGACGCCGGCATCGCCGACCCGCTGGCCCTGCGCAACGCGCTCATCGCCGACGGGTCCCGCCGCGCCCACGAGCGCAAGTCGATCCGCAAGCCGCTCGGCTTCTTCCTGAAGACCGGCATCTTCTCCGACGACACCCTGCCCGTCCTCTGAGCGACACCCTCACCCGAGAGGTGCACCGACCATGACCTTGACGACCCCCGAGACCGTCGGGGAGACCAGGGGCCTGCCCTCGCTCGGCCCGGAGGGGACCCGCCTGCTGCGGCTCCTCGACGACACCTTCGAGGGCTGGGGGGTGGCCGCGGGCGCCCGCCCGATGACCATGCCCCCGCTCCTGCCCGCCGCCGACCTGGCCAAGCTCGACTACTACGACAACTTCCCCCACCAGGCCGTCGTCGCCGCCCCGCTCGACCTGGAGCGCCGCGCGACCACGCCCTTCGACACCACCGCCGGCCGCTTCCCGAACGCCGCGCTCGAACCCGCCGCGCTCGGCCTGCCCTCGGCGTCCTGCTACGCCGTCTACCTGACCCACCAGGGCACGCGGGTCGCCGACGACACCCTCGTCACGATCTGCTCCTGGTGCTTCCGCAAGGAGACGCACTACGAGGGCATGCGGCGCCAGCTCGGCTTCCGCATGCGGGAGGTCGTCGCCCTCGGCGGCCGTGAGCACGCCGAGAACCACCTCGCCGAGTTCACCACCCGCATCCAGTCCTTCGCCGCCGCCCTCGACCTGCCGCTGCGGCGGGAGGCCGCCTGCGACCCCTTCTTCGACAAGGGCAGCTCCAAGGCGGTCCTCCAGCGGCTCACCCCGGTGAAGTACGAGTTCCTGTACGAGGACCTGGCGATCGCCTCGGTCAACACGCACCGGAACTTCTTCGGCGAGCGCTGCGACATCACCCTCGCCTCCACCGGCGGGCCGGCCTTCACCAGCTGCGTCGCCTTCGGCCTGGAGCGCTGGCTGTCCGCGCTGACCCGGCGCCACGGCAGCTGGGAGTCCGCCACCCGGGCGGTGCTCGACGCCTCCCGCCGGGTGTCGGACGGCGCGAGCGGCGCGGCCGGGCCGGTGATCTGACGTGCCGGCCCGTCCCGCCGCCCCGCCGGCGGGCGGCCTGGGGTGGGCGAACCTCGGCATGGACATCGTGTCCGTCAACCGTGTCCGCAGGCTCCTCGCCCAGTACGGGGAGCGGTTCTTCGAGCGGATGCTCACCCCCGGCGAGCTCGCCGACTGCCGCACCTCCTCCGGGCTCGACGTCCTGAGCCTGTGCGGGCGGATCGCGGCGAAGGAAGCGGCGTTCAAGACCTTGCGGGTCAGAGGCAGGTTCCTGCCGTGGCCGGACATCGTCGTGCGGCGCTCCGAGGGCGGCTGGCCGCTCGTGGAGCTGCACCGGACGGCCGCCGAGATGGCCGCGGAGTCCGGCATCACCGAGATCACCGTGTCCATCAGCCACGACGTGGACTACGCGGTCGCGGTCGCGGCGCCGATCATCGCCCCCACCCCCCACGCATCCAGCATTCCCAACGAGCAGTAGCGAAAAGGAGAGCAACCATGGCCGACGGCCTGCAGACGGTGAAGAACTGGATCCTCGAGCGTCACCCCGAGCGCGACGACATCGCGCCCGACCTCGACCTGATCGAGAACCGGCTCATCGACTCGCTGTCCTTCGTCGAGTTCGTCTTCCTCCTGGAGCAGGAGAGCGGCACCACCATCCAGATGGAGACCCTGGAGGTCGACTCCATCCGCACCCTCGGCGCCATCGAGCAGCACTTCTTCACGGCGAAGGTCGAGGTGGGCCGGGCATGAGCCGCCGCCTCTTCACCTCGGAGTCCGTGACCGAGGGCCACCCCGACAAGATCGCCGACCGGATCAGCGACACCGTCCTCGACGCGCTGCTCGCCGAGGACCCCTCCTCGCGGGTGGCGGTCGAGACCCTGATCACCACCGGCCAGGTGCACATCGCCGGCGAGGTCACCACCAGCGCGTACGCGCCGATAGCCCAGCTGGTGCGCGACGCCGTCCTCGACATCGGCTACGACTCCTCCGCGAAGGGCTTCGACGGCGCCTCCTGCGGCGTGTCGGTGTCCATCGGCGCCCAGTCGCCGGACATCGCGCAGGGCGTCGACACGGCCCACGAGGCCCGCGTGGACGGCGTGGACGACGAGCTCGCCTCCCAGGGCGCCGGCGACCAGGGCCTGATGTTCGGCTACGCCTGCGACGACACGGCCGAGCTGATGCCGCTGCCGATCGCCCTCGCCCACCGCCTCTCCCGGCGGCTCACCGAGGTCCGCAAGGACGGCACCGTGCCGTACCTGCGCCCCGACGGCAAGACGCAGGTCACCATCGAGTACGACGGCGACCGCCCGGTCCGCCTCGACACCGTCGTCGTCTCCTCGCAGCACGCGGCCGACATCTCCGTCGACGGCCTGCTCACCCCGGACGTCCGCGAGTACGTCGTCGAGCACGTCCTGAAGCAGCTCGTCGAGGAGGGCGTCAGCCTGGAGTCCGACGGCTACCGGCTCCTGGTCAACCCGACCGGGCGCTTCGAGGTCGGCGGCCCGATGGGCGACGCCGGACTCACCGGCCGCAAGATCATCATCGACACGTACGGCGGGATGGCCCGCCACGGCGGCGGCGCCTTCTCCGGCAAGGACCCGTCGAAGGTCGACCGCTCGGCGGCGTACGCCATGCGCTGGGTCGCGAAGAACGTCGTCGCGGCGGGTCTGGCGAGGCGCTGCGAGGTGCAGGTCGCGTACGCGATCGGCAAGGCCGAGCCGGTCGGCCTCTTCGTGGAGACCTTCGGGACGGGCACGCTCCCCGACGAGCGGATCCAACAGGCCGTGAGCGAGGTCTTCGACCTGCGGCCGGCGGCGATCATCCGCGACCTGGACCTCAAGCGGCCGATCTACGCGGCGACGGCGGCGTACGGCCACTTCGGCCGCGAGCTCCCCGAGTTCACCTGGGAGCGCACGGACCGGGTGGAGGCCCTGAAGACGGCGGCGGGGGTCTGAGGGAGATGCGCATCGCTGTCACGGGATCCATCGCGACCGACCATCTGATGACCTTCCCCGGCCGGTTCGGCGAGCAGCTGCTCGCCGATCGGCTCGACCGGGTCTCCCTGTCGTTCCTCGCCGACAACCTGGAGGTCAGGCGCGGCGGAGTGGCAGCGAACATCGCCTTCGGACTCGGCGTCCTCGGTCTGCGGCCCGTCCTCGTGGGCGCGGTCGGCGCCGACTTCGAGCCGTACCGGGTCCGGCTGAAGGACCACGGCGTGGACACCGACTCGGTGCGCGTCAGCGAGTCGCTCCACACCGCCCGCTTCGTCTGTACCACCGACCGGGACCAGAACCAGATCGCCACCTTCTACGCGGGGGCGATGGCCGAGGCGCGCGAGATCGACCTCCGCGAGGTCGTGGCGCGCACCGGCCGCCCGGAGCTGGTCCTGGTCTCCCCGGACGACCCCGAGGCCATGCTCCGGCACACCCGCGCCTGCCGTGACCTGGGGATCCCCTTCGCCGCCGATCCGTCGCAACAGCTGGCGCGGCTCGACGGGGGAGAGGTGCGGGAGCTGGTGGACGGGGCCCGGTTCCTGTTCACCAACGAGTACGAGACGGCGCTCCTCCTGGAGAAGTCCGGTTGGCCGGAGGCCGAGGTGCTGCGCCGCGTCGGCACCTGGGTCACCACGCACGGCGAGGCCGGCGTCCGCATCCGCGGCGAGGGCCGGGCCCCCCTCTCCGTACCCGCCGTGGAGGTCCCCGTCGTCGTCGACCCGACCGGGGTCGGGGACGCCTTCCGGGCCGGGTTCCTCGCGGGGACGCTGTGGGGCGTGCCGGAGCGGTGCGCGGCGCAGCTGGGCTGCGCGGTCGCGTCGACCGTCCTGGGCTCCGTGGGGACGCAGGAGTACCGGCTGCACCGGGACCCCCTCCTGGACCGGATCAGGACGACGTACGGCGCCGGCTGCACGGAGACGCTCGTCACCCGCCTGGGGGGGCTGACATGAAGCCGTCCGGGGGGACACCCGCGAGGCCGTCGCTCAGGGAGGAGTTCGCGAGGCGGGTCGTCGTCGCCGACGGGGCGATGGGCACCATGCTCCAGGCCGCCGACCCGTCGATGGACGACTTCCGGCAGCTGGAGGGTTGCAACGAGATCCTCAACCTCACGCGCCCCGACGTCGTCGCCTCCGTCCACGACGCCTACTTCTCGGTCGGCGTGGACTGCGTCGAGACCAACACCTTCGGGGCGAACCTGGCCGCGCTCGCCGAGTACGGCATCGAGAACCAGGTGTACGAGCTGTCCGAGGCCGGGGCCCGGATCGCCCGCGCCTCCGCCGACGCGCACACCGCCGCCGACGGCCGCCCCCGCTGGGTCCTCGGCTCCATGGGGCCCGGTACGAAGCTGCCGACCCTGGGCCACGTCACGTACGAGCCGCTCCGGGACGCCTTCCAGCAGAACGCCGAGGGCCTGATCCGCGGCGGCGCCGACGCCCTGCTCGTCGAGACCTCGCAGGACCTGCTCCAGACGAAGGCGGCCGTCATCGGCGCCCGCCGGGCCCTGGACTGGGTCGGGGTGGACCTGCCCGTGATCGTGCAGGTCACGGTGGAGACGACGGGCACGATGCTGCTCGGCTCGGAGATCGGCGCGGCGCTCACCGCCCTGGAGCCGCTCGGCATCGACATGATCGGCCTGAACTGCGCCACGGGCCCGGTGGAGATGGCCGAGCACCTGCGGCACCTCTCCCGGCACGCCCGCGTCCCGATCTCGGTCATGCCGAACGCGGGCCTGCCGGTCCTGACCTCCGACGGGGCCCACTACCCGCTCTCGCCGGCCGAACTGGCCGACGCACAGGAGCGGTTCGTGCGGGAGTACGGGCCGACCCTGGTCGGCGGCTGCTGCGGGACGACCCCGGACCACCTGCGGGAGATCGTGGCGCGGGTGCGCGGCGCCGCCGTGCCCGACCGCCGGCCGGTCTCCGAACCCGGCGCGTCCTCCCTGTACGGGCACGTGCCCTTCCGGCAGGACACCTCGTACCTGGCGATCGGCGAGCGGACCAACGCCAACGGTTCGAAGAAGTTCCGCGAGGCCATGCTGGAGGCCCGTTGGGACGACTGCGTGGAGATGGCGCGGGACCAGATCCGCGAGGGTGCGCACATGCTCGACCTGTGCGTGGACTACGTGGGTCGTGACGGCGTCGCGGACATGCGGGAGCTGGCGGGGCGTTTCGCGACCGCCTCCACCCTGCCGATCGTGCTGGACTCCACCGAGGTGGAGGTGTTGCGGGCCGGTCTGGAGAAGCTGGGCGGCCGGGCCGTCATCAACTCGGTCAACTACGAGGACGGCGACGGCCCCGAGTCCCGCTTCGCCAAGGTCACGGCGCTCGCGAAGGAGCACGGCGCGGCGCTGATGGCGCTCACCATCGACGAGGAGGGCCAGGCGCGGACGGCCGAGCACAAGGTCGCCGTCGCCGAGCGCCTCATCGAGGACCTCACGGAGAACTGGGGCATCAGGGAGTCGGACATCCTCATCGACACCCTGACCTTCACCATCTGCACCGGTCAGGAGGAGTCGCGCAAGGACGGCGTCGCCACCATCGAGGCGATCCGCGAGCTGAAGCGCCGCCACCCGGACGTCCAGACCACGCTGGGCCTGTCGAACATCTCCTTCGGCCTCAACCCGGCCGCCCGGATCGTGCTGAACTCGGTCTTCCTCGACGAGTGCGTCAAGGCGGGCCTGGACTCGGCGATCGTCCACGCGTCGAAGATCCTGCCCATCGCCCGCCTGGAGCCGGAGCAGGTGCAGGTCGCGCTCGACCTGATCCACGACCGGCGCCGGGACGGCTACGACCCCCTCCAGCGCTTCCTGGAGATGTTCGAGGGCGCCACGGCGAAGTCCCTCAAGGCCGGCAAGGCGGAGGAGCTCCTCGCCCTCCCGCTGGACGAGCGCCTCAAGCGGCGGATCGTCGACGGCGAGAAGAACGGCCTGGAGGCGGACCTGGACTCCGCGCTGACGGAGAGGCCCGCCCTGGAGATCGTCAACGACGTGCTCCTCGACGGCATGAAGACGGTCGGCGAGCTGTTCGGCTCCGGTCAGATGCAGCTGCCGTTCGTGCTCCAGTCCGCCGAGGTGATGAAGACCGC